>CAYLLX010000008.1:11706-15860 GCA_964384975.1 uncultured Candidatus Saccharibacteria bacterium | reverse complement strand
ACAGGAGCTATTTTGTTTGCAATAGAAAAAGACAGAGAACTTATAGCTTTTTTGGAAGAGAAATTTCAAGAATACATTGAAAATAAAAGCTTTTTCTTGATAGAAGGAGACGTGCTGGAGTTGAATATTAAGGAAATCTTGAAAAATGTTGTTTCTAAAAGCATTGCGCAGGTCACTCGACTCCGAGAGTCTCAGACTCGAGGAGCTGGCGAGCCGAGCATAGCAATTCGCCAGCAGGCGAATATGCGCGGTTTTTAGAAGTAAATTATTACCCAGAGAGCTCTTTACTTTTCACTAAATCTTTGCTAATATACATCTTATGTTACAAGAAGAAATAAAAGACCAAAACGAAGCAGTAGATTCTCGTGTATACGAGGTTGGTTACCTGTTGGTTCCTACTATTGCATCCGAAGATGTGCCAGGTGTTTATGGTAATCTAAAGGAATTAATATCTTCCCTAAAAGGAGAGATGATTTCTGACGAAATGCCTAAACATATATCTTTAGCTTATGAAATGGCGAAAACCATTCAAAACAAAAGATATAGATTCAACGATGCGTATTTTGGTTGGGTAAAGTTTTTCATGAATGCGACAGAAGTTGCTTCTTTGAAAAAAACTTTAGACCTAGATCCAAATATCATAAGGTTTTTGATAGTCAAAACTGTAAAAGAAAACACTTTGGCTGTTAAGAAATTCGCTCGTGTAGACAGTGCAAAGAAAAAGACTGTTAAAAAAGAAGAAGGCGCAGAAGAAGAAGTAAATGGTGAAGAGATCGACAAAGAAATCGATGCTATGGTAGAAGAAGCCTAAATATTATATAATAAAAATATGTATCCCGTTTAGAAGTAAAAAAAATAACGGGAATGTCGAAAATAACATTAAAAATTAATAAACTTCTAACGGTATGTATTTAAACAAAGCAATAGTTATAGGAAATCTAACTCGTGACCCAGAGGTCCGAGCATTACCAAGTGGTATAAAAGTTTGTTCGTTTTCACTTGCTACTAACCGTGTTTGGAAAGACCAAAACGGCAACAAGCAAGAAGCAGCTGATTATCATAATGTAGTTGTCTTCGGAAGACAAGCAGAAACAGTCGCTCAGTATATGAAAAAAGGTAGTTCTATCCTTGTCGAAGGTAGAATGCAAACAAGAAGCTGGGACGATAAAGACGGTACAAAGAAATACAGAACTGAAATCGTCGCAGACAGAACTCAGTTTGGTCCAAAAGGGGGAGCATCTGCGGGAGGGTCAAACCCTTCTGTGAATAGCAATGAAGGTCCTAGGGGTCCAGAAGAAGATATGGATACTATAGACTACCCAGAAGAAGATATAAACCCAGAAGACATTCCATTTTAAATTTAAAAATTAAGTATAAAATTATGAAACAAGATTATTTTTCATCAAATAACATAAAATACGTAGACTACAAGGATGTAGAAATTCTAAAAAAATTCTTAAATCCTAACGGTAGAATAATGTCTCGTAAGCGTACAGGTACAACTTCCAAGAATCAACGCGCTCTAGCTTTGGCTATCAAGAGATCAAGATTTATGGGACTTCTACCATTCGTAGCAAATTAAAACAAAAAACTGAGCTTTATGCTCAGTTTTTTGTTTGTCTGATTTGTTTTTAGATAAAAAAATCCCCCGAATCGTAAGATTCGGGGGGAAGAGTTGTCAGTTTGTTTTTTATTCTGACAGTAAAAATATATTTCCGGCGTAATATTGCCGGTTTTTGGATTCGAAGTGCAGGTGGTATTCTGTGCCTGTAGTTCCTTCGGTGTGACCGTGCCTTTTACGCTCTAATCGTATGGAGCAGAATCCGAGCTCGGGATGATTTATATATCCCAAGTTTACAATGTTCGACTTTGTGTAGTCTGCATTGTAAAGGGGGCCTTTGCATCCTTTTTCGCTTATGATTAAGTCATAAGTCAAACAAAGAATTTGAGCAATGTTCAATTCTTCCACAATCCTTGCGGATTTGATGATTTGATAATCAGTTGCTAATTCTTTGTTTTGAATTAGCAAATAATCCTTACGAACTCCTCTGATTTCTCCTCCGTGCGCTTTAGAGAATTCTTTCTTGATAAAAAATAACAGTTCTTCATCAATAAAGAGTGTAAACTCATTTATTTGATTTTCCGTTATGGATGTAAAAGAATTTTTATAGCCACCAAGTGTTTTTATCTCAATCTTTTTGGCACCTTGGAGCTCATTCCAGAGTCCTTCTGCTCTGGTTAGCTGCTTTTTTCTTTCTGCTTCAAGTTTTGAAGCAAGAGAGCGTTCTTTCTCAACTTCCTGTTCTAGGATGTTGAGTTTTCTTTCTGAATTCTGCATTTTTCAAACCCCTTTTGAGGGCCCATTAATTTTTGCCTACTCTAAAAGGTTTTCGGCATCCCCTGTATTGAAATTATTTCTTTTAAGACAACAGAAACAAGCTCAAAACAGGGGATATGTGTAAAAGAACAAAAACTACCTATATTGCTATAGATAGTTTTTAGTTTATACTTTTTTAAAAAATAGTCAAATTAGGAAACTCTTTCTACGTATTCTCCAGTTTCTGTATTTACTCTTACTACTTCGCCTTCACTGATGAACATAGGGACCGTTAAGGGAGTGCCATTTTCTAAAACTACGCTTTTGTTCCCGCCTTTGGCTGTGTCACCTCTGACTGCTGGAGGAGCTTCTTTGACACGGAATTCCATTTTGATAGGAAGAGTTATTCTGATGATTTTTTCTTCGTCATCATCATCCCAAACGAGGGCTGTAGCAGGACCGTTTTCTTTCAAGAATTTTGCAGTTATATCGTCTATAATCCCGAGTTCTAGCTTGAATCTGTTGCTTTTTTCATTTGGATCACAGAACCAAAATTCATTCTTATTTCTGTATAAAAAAGTGACTTCTTTTTTCTCAATATCTGCTTCGTCTGCTGAATCAGAAACATGAAAAGTCGCAGCGATAGTCTTTCCAGATATTAAGCTTTTTAATTTAACCTGATTTTGAGGTTTCCTCTGTTGAGTACGAGCTACGTGTGACTCTACTACTTCACAAGGTTCATCATTATGAATAATAATCTTTTTTTCACGTATTTCATTGTATTGTAATTGTGACATAAGCTCATTCTACCAAAAAACCCAAAAAAATCAAAATACTCAACCTGTAGACGTCGGACGTCTACAGATGTGATATAATATTTGCATGAGAAAAGAATCTTTTGTGACTGGTTCATATTATCATGTGTATAATCGTGGAGTAGATAAAAGAGATATTTTTAATAATCAAAAAGACGTAGACCGTTTTCTTTTAAGCATGAATTTATTTTCTTACAAAACTCCTACTCAAAGTATTCAAATAGCTCTCCGTGATTCTGTAGACGTCGGACGTCTACAAGATGAAAAATTGGTTTCATTTGTGATGTTTTGTTTAAATCCCAATCATTTCCACTTTCTTTTGAAACAAGAAGTTGAGGGTGGTATCAGTGAATTTATGAAAAGACTTCAGGGTGGTTACACCAAGTATTTTAATGAAAAAAATAAAAGAAGTGGTTCTTTGTTTCAAGGTAAATTTAAATCATCTTTTGCTGAAAAAGAAAATTATTTTGAATTATTATGCGGATATGTTATGTGGAATGATAAAATGCATGATATACCACAAGAAAAATTATCGCTAGTGTATTCTAGTGTAAATGAATATAAAACTCAAAATTATTTTTTGATTGATAAAAAAGAAGCAGAAAACATAATTAATGTGTTTGGTTCTTTTGAAAATTTAACAAAGCACGCCAGTGAAATAATACATATTCTCAGAGAGGGAAGAGGTAAAGCTGAACTTTCTAAAGACCGATTTATTGATTTGTAGACGTCGGACGTCTACAGATTAGAAGTAAATCAATAAAATAAAAGGCTCTCAATCAACTTGAGAGCCTTGATTTGGTTCGCTTTATTTTTTGGTATATAGCGAACTTGCTTTTTCTATTCCCATACGAATAGCTTTAAGTAATGAAGAAGTAAAACCTCTATGCTCAAGTTCAGACAATGCATCAATCGTACATCCCCCAGGAGAAGTGACTTTATCAATTTCCACTTCTGGATGAGTTCCATTGTGATCTAAAAGCTCAACTGCTCCTTTGCATACCTCTTTTGCAATCAACAAA
>CAYLLX010000008.1:0-11696 GCA_964384975.1 uncultured Candidatus Saccharibacteria bacterium | reverse complement strand
CACTTTGTATTCCTGCTTGCATGTATGCTCTGATGAATTTTAAAACTAAAGCAATGCCTGACCCAGAAAGCACCGTCGCAGAGTCAAACATTGCTTCGGGGATAACCAGGGTTTTGCCAATTGAATTAAAAATTCTTTCAACAAGGGTTTTGTGTTTTTCACCTTCTGGATTAAAAGAACAAAAACTCATTGATTGACCGACTTGTCCTGCTGTGTTGGGCATTATTCTAACTACAGCTTTTGCATTTGGTAGAGCTAAAGAAATATTCTCAATAGTTAATCCAGTAATAATCGAAATTATTAGTTGATTTTCTAGAATTGATTTGTTTATTTCTTTTGCTAGCTCATCAAATTGTTTTGGTTTTACAGCTAAAATAACTATGTCTGCTTTGTGCAAAGCTTCCTCGTTGTTATTCAAACAATAGAACATTTCTTTTTCAGTTTCTGAAAAATTATTCTTTCTTCTTGTTACGATAACTTTTTCTGAAAAAACTTTTTTGCTACATAGTCCTTCTGCGATAGACAAACCGATGTTTCCTGCGCCAATTATGGCAATTCTTTTTTCTATTTTCATTGTTTTCTTTCCAGACTTACAAAAAGTAAGTTTTCCTGTCCTTCTGCAGGGGTTTTAAAACTGGAATAATTTAAAGAACAAAAACTTAAAAACCAGCCAAGTGGCTGGTTTTTAAGTTCAAGTAAAATTTAGACTCTAATTTTGAACACAAAAATCAACCACCATATAGCTGGTAGGGGGGAATACAGGTGTTTGTATTTTTGTATTAACTATCATAAATTTATTGTATATCTTTTATTGTTTTTTGTAAATATCTTGTAGACGTCCGACGTCTACAGAATTATATTTCTTCTGCGAACTTTTTTCTGATTTCTTTTAGGATTTGATCTGATATTTTAGGGTTTTCTTTTAAGAAAGTCCTGGTCGCATCGTATCCACGTCCGAGTTTTATTTCTTCTTTGCCTTCTCCTGCGGGTTTGTAAACATAAGAAGTTCCGCTTTTGTCTAGAATTTTGTATTTTTCACCTAAAGCTATTATCTCTCCTTCTTTTGAAATACCTTCGTTGTAGATGATATCGAATTCTGTTTGTTTGAAAGGAGCAGCGACTTTGTTTTTTACTACTTTTACTCTCGTACGAGAACCGACGACGTCTTCACCTTTTTTGATTTGAGCAATTCTGCGGATATCTAGTCTGATAGAAGTGTAGAATTTCAAAGCTTTACCTCCTGGAGTTGTTTCAGGATTACCAAACATAACACCGATTTGCATTCTGATTTGGTTGATAAAGATAACAACTGTTTTAGATTTTGCAACTAGAGCAGTGAGTTTTCTCAAAGCTTGAGACATAAGACGAGCTTGTTTACCGACGTGATGCGCTCCCATATCTCCCTCGATCTCATCTTTTGGAGTCAAAGCAGCCACAGAGTCCACAACTATCACATCTATTTTTCCAGACCTTACTAAACTCTCTACGATCTCCAAAGCTTGCTCTCCTGTGTCTGGTTGAGAAATAAGCAAGTCATTTATTTTTACTCCTAGTCTTCTTGTGTATTCAGGATCCATAGCATGCTCTGCGTCTATATAAGCACAGATACCACCGAGTTTTTGAGCTTCAGCTACGATATGAGAGGCGAGGGTAGTTTTACCGCTGGACTCTGGTCCAAAGATTTCGATAATTCTTCCACGAGGCACACCTCCGACTCCCAAAGCAGTGTCTAGACCCAAAGACCCTGTAGGAATAACATTTAGGTCCACTTTTGGAGCATCACCGAGTTTCATGATAGATCCTTCTCCGAACTTTGTCTGTATTGATTTTAATGTATCTTCCAAATCAGCACCGTTTTCTTTTTTTGTTTTTACTTTTGCCATAATTAAATATTTTCTTCTAAGTTTTCTTCTTGTAAAATTTCTTGATCTAGTGTTTCTATTTGTTTTTCTTCTACTATCACTTCTTCTTTTGTTTGCTCTAGTTCAATTTCTTCTACGATAGAATCCTCCAAAGAAGGAACTTTTTGATAAATTAACTGATAATTTTTAACATCCTCTTTGCCAAACTTATCTTTGGCATATATTTCAATTATATTATAACCCGAAAGAAGAACAATGTCTTCTGCGAAATTGCCTTTTTGGTCTATGTAGATCTCGCGTCCATTTATCGTGAGGTGAATAGCATTTTTTGCATTACCTGTGATTTTAAGGGGATTTTCTGTGTATGTTGTCCAGTTTTCTATATTTATATCTTTTATTTTAACACCAAAGATAACAGCTTGTGAACGCAAGAATCCGTAAACGATGATAAATAAGAAAAATAAACTTATGAGTAGTATTCTTAAAATTTCTTTGAAAGTATAATCTGTTTTATATGACATTTTCGCCTGTTTCTGTTTTTTCTATTTTTTCTAATATTTCACGAGGTTTTGCTCCGTCTGCAGGACCCACAACACCTCTTTCTTCTAATATGTCCATAAGTCTAGCTGCTCTAGCATAACCCACTTTTAGTTTTCTTTGCAGATATGAAGTCGAAGCTCTGCCTGCTTCCATAACACAAATACGAGCTTCTTCATATAAATCATCATCCGCATCATCATCCAAAGAACTTTCAAATATAGATTTATCCGCTGATATAGAGCCTCCTGAAAGAGTTATTTCTTCTAAAATCTCGTCTTTATAAGCATCTGCGAGGTATTTTACAACATCTTTAACTTCATTTTCAGAAATAAAGGCTGATTGGAGACGCTCTGGTTGACTTTGACCTGAAGAGTAAAGCATATCTCCAGCTCCGAGGAGTTTTTCTGCACCTCCTGCGTCTAAAATAGTCCTAGAATCTATTTGAGAAGAAACTTTCAAAGCGATACGAGCAGGTACGTTTGCTTTAATAAGTCCTGTTATAACGTTTACTTCAGGTCTTTGAGTAGAAAGTATAAGGTGAATACCCACAGCACGGGACATCTGAGCCAGTCTTACGATAGCTGTTTCTAGTTCTCGAGGGTAGGCGATCATAATATCAGCCAATTCGTCTATTATTATAACAATATAAGGCATTCTTTCTATTGCTTCTTCTGTTTCACCTTTGTTTTTCTGTATTTTGCTTAGGATATTGTTGTGATAAGATTCTATGTCTCTAACTGCTTCTTTTCCGAGTATGTCATAGCGTCTATCCATCTCTTTTGCAGCCCATTTTAACGCTAGAATAGCATTTTTTGCATCAGTAATAACAGGAGTCAAAAGGTGAGGGATTTTGTTATAGAGAGTCAATTCAACCCTTTTAGGGTCTATCATGATGAGCTTTAAGGATTCGGGACCGTTTTTATACAAAAGGGAAGTTATTATCGAGTGTATAGTCACAGATTTACCAGACCCAGTAGTACCCGCGATCAATGCATGTGGCATTTTTGCCAAGTTTGCT
Organism: uncultured Candidatus Saccharibacteria bacterium; assembly: GCA_964384975.1. GTDB lineage: Bacteria > Patescibacteriota > Minisyncoccia > Phycocordibacterales > UBA9973 > UBA9973. The sequence continues at coordinate 8,276 of CAYLLX010000008.1, read as the reverse complement.
ACGACTGCTTTTCCAGAAATACCTCTACCCAAAGCTATCGTCAAAGGTTTCGGAGAATTTCTAAATGATTCATCTGAGAGTAGGGTAGCGAGGCCGACTGTTGCTTTTGATTTGTTTGGTATTTCTATACCAACGAGAGATTTACCCGGAATAGGAGCCTCTATTCTCAAAGGGTGCGCTGCGAGAGCCAAAGCCAAGTCATTTTGTAAACCTAAAATACGAGAAACTTTCATACCTTGTGCAGGTTTTAAAGCATATCTCGTCACAGTTGGTCCGACTGTTATCTCGTCCATCTCTACCTCTATGTTGAAATGAGCGAGAGTTCTTTTGATGATATTTGCATTTGCTTTTATGTCTCCTACGTTTGGCTTGCCTTTGTCTACTTCGAGCAGAGTAAGAGGAGGGGGAGTGTATGTAAAGAGACCGCCTTTTTTGGAATGAATATTGATATCGAGTTCTTCGTCTTTGTCTATTTTTTTATTTACACCGAGAGCTTTTTTGATTTTTTCTTTTGTTGATTCTTCTTTTTCTTCTGTGTCTTCTGTTTTTGTTTCTTCTTTTGTTTCTGGGATTTCTATTTCAACAGCAGGAGAGAGATCTGTATTTTCTTTTTTCTTGAATATGTTTAGTAATTTTACAAAGAATTCTTTTGGAGCAAAACGAGCCTCGAACATTATCAAAAGAGATATCAAAAGTATCGCACCTAGAAATAAAATACTTGCATAGATATCAAAAAGATAAACCAAAGGTGAAGCCATCATTTCTCCTAAAACTCCTCCAGAACTTTTATCAGGAACTGCTATGTCCATCATACCTAGTCCAGAGAGGATAAAGAAAACAGCTGTTGCTAATTTGATCCAGCCCATGTTCGGATAGATCGCTTTTGTAAAAGAGTATCCTGTGATCATAAAAGCGATCGGTAATAGAGAATACCCATAACCAAAAAGATATTCGAGATTTGTATAAACAAATCTTCCTGCCATACCTGTCATACCAAAAGCAGACATAAATAAAAACAAACCGATAACAAAACAAATGATACCTACTATGCTATTTTTTGTTTCATTTTTCATGAAACTTTTTTCTTCTCCGAAGTCGTCAAAGTCTTCTTTTCCTCTTGTATTTTTCTTATTAGAATTTTTATTTTTTTTAGCCATATGTGAATTTATTTTAGCATAAAAAAAGAGTGTTTGCATTTTCAAAAAAAACATGAAAAAACAAAAAAATGTTTTTAAAAAACATTGCACAGGCTGGCGAGCCGAGCATAGCAATTTGCCAGCAGGCAAATATGCGCGTTTTTTAAAAATACTTTTTTGTGTTTTTTTATTTAGGTACAAAAATTTGAGTTTTTGAAAGCATTTTTTTTGAGCGGGGATGCCCTAAATTTGACTTAATCTGTCCTTTATATATAATGGACTTAATGTTTCAAGAAAATAAAAATCTAAGAGACGCCTCTAGCGAAATAGCTATTTCTAGCAATTCAAAAAATACACTATCTGTGTCTTTTACAATGTCTTATAGTAAAACAAATAAGCTTATAACTGCTTTGTTTATGGTGACCGATATAATGGACTTTAATGAGCCACTAAGACACAGATTAAGGACATTGGGTGCGGATATCTTATCAGACATATACTCTCCAAAGGACGTATTGATAAATAGAATTTTCGTAACAATTTCTTTATTGGACATAGCTGTGTCCGTTAGTCTTATCTCTGAAATGAATCATGAAATACTAAAAAGAGAGTTCGTAAAGTTCCGAGATTTTATCCACACTCAAAATACCATAAAAAGCCCTGTTTGGATTGATGAATTTATAAACCAACTCACAGAAGAAGAGGATACGAAGAATGAAAATATTTTAAATCAAGAAAATAATTTCTCAGTCAAGTCAGATGTCCTAAAAACTAGTAAAGGACAATTCAGTATCCAAGGTCCATTTATGCCAGAGAGAAAGTCTCCAGAACCTGTCGCAAGGATCGGTGTCCAAAAGGGAGCGGAACTACTCAAAGCGATATCGGACAAAGTTTCAAGTGTCCAAAACAAAACAAAAGATTTCAATGATATAAAGTCTAAAAGACAAGAAGAAATATTAAAAATTATAAAAGACATTTCAGCTGTTTCAGGGGGTGCAACCATATCAGACATCAAGTCTAAATCCTCAGGGACAGTAGCTTCTTGTGGAGAGAAAACTTTACAGAGAGAGCTTGTCTCTTTGGTCCAAAAAGGTGTCCTTAAGAAGAGCGGAGAGAAGCGTTGGAGTAAGTATTTTCTCTAGAAATACTATTAGCTAGGTTGTTGCTTTTTTTCTTAAAATATGCAATAATTATCCACACATGTAGTAGTGCTTGAGTGTTGCTAGTATTTTGCAGGCATACTATAATGTAAGTATGGTTAGATAAATATTTTTACAAATATTATCTCAATCATAATTTGTTTTGTTTTTTGAGTTGCGAAACTCAAAACAAAAATCTAAGAATTTCGTTAGAAGTTTTTAGATAAAAGAATGATCATCGAAAACTAAATATAAAAAAGTTTTACAGAAAATTTTCTGTAAGATTTGAGTATCAAGTTTCTTTGATTAAAAGAAAGTCTCTGTCCTCTGTGTTTGTTGTTGATTAAAAACGATAACAAATACAGAGATAGAAAATTAGTGCAGTTCTTAGTTTGTCGAAACTAAAATAAAAGCTGCACGATCCTGGTTATACTATTTATAAAGAATATTATGATCAGCAAATTATAAAACAATATTATGAGTAATTTATTAAAATCAAAAATCCTTGTTGGAGTATTTGCTTTTGCTCTTATGTTCGCAGGTGTCGTTGCTGTAAATACAGCTAACGCAGCTACATGTGACATGGGTATGACAACACTAAGACAAGGTTCAAAAAGTGAAGCAGTAAAATGCTTGCAACAAACATTAAACGCAAAAGGATTCACAGTTGCTACAACAGGTGCTGGATCAATGGGTATGGAAACAACAACATTCGGTCCTGCTACAAAAGCAGCTGTAATGTCTTTCCAAGCTTCATCTAACTTGGTTGCTGATGGAGTAGTAGGTGCTATGACAAAAGGAGCATTAAATGCTGCTATGCCAACAACACCAACTAATCTTCCAGAAGGATGTATGTCAACTTTAGGTTTCAGTACAAAAACAGGTTTACCTTGTTCAACTACTACAAACTTGCCAGATGGATGTACTTCAACTGTAGGATTTAGTCCAAAAACAGGTATGAAGTGTGATAGTACAATTACTACACCAACACCTTCTACAACAAACTTCACAGTTTCTGTAAATGGAACACAAGGTGATATCGATACAGTTTCATCTGGAACTCCAGACAAAACAGAAGCTTTGGAAGGTCAAAAAGCTGTAGAAGTTTGGGCTGCTGACATCGAAACAGAAAAGAATGGTCCTTTGATGGTCCAAACTTTAGACGTTTGGTTCGGTAACTCAGATACTACTTCTTCATACAAACCTTGGGATTACTTCACTTCAATCGACCTTATGGTTGATGGAAAGAAAGTAGCAAGCTTGGATGCTGATGCATCTACAGACTGGTCAAAGAACGAAGGTTCAACAAGTTATTTGACAAGTGTTACATCTACAAACGAATATCGTTTGAGATTTAGTGGATTGAATTCAGTATTGCCTTCAGGTGATACAACAACAGTTTCAGTCGCAGTTTCAGTTGCTAACACAATTGACACAGCTGACCAATCTGCTGTATGGGAAGCTGTATTAGGTGATGTTCGTATAATGGATGAAACAGGTTTCGTTCAATCTTATGCTTACACAAACAGTACTTCTTCACAAGATAACTTCACAATGGGTGGTGCTGATATTGCGAAATTGACTCTTACAGATTCAACTTCAAATCCAGTAGCTTCTGTTTTGACAGTTTCTGAAACAGCAAACACAGAAGGTGTAACAGTTTATGCTTTTGAAATCGAAGAAGAAAACGATGTTGATGCAAATATTGAAGAAATGACATTCAACTTTGTAACTTCTGCTACAAGTACAAACTCTGTTTATAGTAGAGCTTTCTTGTACCAAGGTTCAACTTTGGTAGGTACAGAAACAGTAGGAGGTTCAACTTCTAACACAACTGTAACTTTCGACAATATGAACATTGACTTGAACGGAGATGCAACATCTCAATTCACAGTTAAAGTTGATTTGAAAGATAATGATACAGCTGCTCGTTACCCAGAAGGTACAACAATCACAGTTTCAGCTACAGCTATCACAGCTGCTGAAGATGTGAATGGAAACGATGAAGGTGATATGACATTGTCAGTTTCTGGTACATCAGAAACACATGAATTGCGTTCAGAAGGTATCAGTGTTACTTTGGTAGGAACTCCTACAGTAACAAAGACTACTTCAACTGACACAGCTACAACAGCTGACAGTTCAGAATTTGTTGTTAAATTCAAAGTAACAGCTTTCGGTGCTAACATGTACGTTGATATGTCAACAGCTGACAATGGTACTACAACACCAGGACAAGGTGTTTCTTACAACATACTAAAAAATGGTACAGTTGTAAGTGCTACAGGTTCTACATATTCAACAGCTTCAGCTATCTTGGAAGCTGCTGGTTCAACAACAAATGACACTGCAGATGCTTACAGAGTTGACCAAAATGCAACTCGTGAGTTTACATTGCGTGTAAGCTTCCCTCTAAGTTCTTCACCAACAGGTACAGACTCAGATGGATTCTACAGAATGCTTGTTGAATCAATCAACTGGGATAATGAAGTAGGAGACACAACACCTGACTTCTTCTACACATTCAACCTTGATGATTTCAAGACTCCAAACGTTTCTCTTTCTGACTACTCTATCTAGTTCATAGATAAAGTTTCAAAAGATTCTTGTTTAGAGAATTTGTAGAAAACACTAAACCACCCGCAAGGGTGGTTTTTTGTTTTGTTTTTTAGTATAATTTTGCTATGCAATATTTAATAAAAATACCTCTTTTACTCGTGGCCCTCGTGCCTTTGTTTGTAGACAAGAATACTATTTATCCTGAAGTGTATGGTAAAGTATTTTATTTTTCTTTGTTGGTGCTTGTGTCTTTTTGTTTTTTTATTTTTCAATACTTTAGGAATCAAGAATTTAGAAAAAATGTATTAGATAAAGCTTCTTTTTTAAAGAGCAAGATGTTTTTGAGTATGACGGCTTTTGTTGGTATATCTCTTTTAAGTTCTATTTTTGCTTTTGATAAATATATGGCCTTTTGGGGGACTATCGAGAGAGGGGATGGATTTTTCAGTTTATTCTTTTTGTTTGTATTCCTAATACTTTTAATATTAAACTTCGAAAAGAAAGACTGGATCTGGTTCTTTCGCCTCGGCCTCCTAGCCACAGCCCTAATGCTCGGTAAATCATTTATCGAATACGCAGGCGGACTAACTCGTCCAAACTCTTTTATCGGTAACCCTGCATTCCTCGCAGGATATTTCTTGTATTCTGTTACTTCTGCATTTATTGTCTTAAAAGAAGATAGTATAAAGTGGTGGAGGTATTTTGCTGTGCTAATGCTACCTTTGTCTTTTCTCGGTATTCTCCTCACTCAAACAAGAAGTGCTATTTTGGGAGTATTGGCGGGATTTGCTTTGTGTCTGGTGTATCTATTTTTAAAAGGTAAAAATATTAAAATAAAAAATATAAGCTTGCAAAAAATCTCAGGCATTCTTATCGCCTTAGGTCTCGCTTTTGTTTTGATGTTTATATTTACCAAAAACGCACCACTTTGGCAAAAAGTGCCGGGATTGTCTCGTGTAGCAGATATATCTATAAAAGACAGTACTACGAGCTCTCGTTTGATTGTTTGGAATATGGGGTTCGAGTCTGTAAATCCGAGACATTCTTTCAAAGAGTTTTTGATCGGTTGGGGTCCAGAAAATGCGACTTATAGTCTCGTTAAATATTATAATCCAGAAATTTATAAATACGACAAAGGGACTTTCGACAAGACACACAATAGGTTTATCGACGTTTTGGTTATGTCAGGAATTTTTGCTTTACTCGCTTATCTTCTGATCTGGTTTTTTGTATTCAAAAAACTATTTAAAAATGATAAAGAATTCTCTTGGGAAAATACAGCTTTAATATTTTTCTTTGCTTCTTTCTTTGTGCATCTTTTGTTTGTATTTGATCAGATTCCGACTTCTATCACTTTATTTATTTTCTTTAGTTATGCTCTGTTTGTTTTTAATAAAAATAAAAAAGAAGAAAACTTTGATGTGTCAAAAATTTTAAATATATTATTTGTAGTATCTTTTCTTGTATTAGCTTTTGTATTTTTTAGAAACATATCTGCTTCTTATTTTCAAATGCGAAGTTTCTCTAAAATCTTAGGGAAAAATGATTTGGTTTTTATGAGAGATAATGTGAGTAAAATATTAGATAAAAAAACTTTTGCTCAAGGTGAGTTGATAAAACTTTTTATGAAATTAACAGATGAAAGTCTAGACAAAGCCAAGGTTGGATCCAAAGAAGATATTTTAATGAATGAATTATTTATTCTTGGTATAGAAAAAGGGGAACAGTATCTTTTGAACAATAAAAAAGATTTCAAATTCTTTGGACAGATTTCAAATATGTATTTAGTAAAAAACAGCAAGACTGGTAAAAAAGAAGACCTCGAAAGAGCGGAGTATTTCTTGAGAGAGGCGTTAAAAATCGCACCAAAAAGACAAGATTATAATAATTATCTAGCTACAAATCTCGCATATCAAAAAAGATTTGATGAAGCAAAAGAGCAGATAAATAAAACTGTTGCTTTAGATATCGACGCTGTCGAGCCGTATTATTATAAAGGTATAGTGCTAGCTTTAGAGAATAAAGCAAGTTCTTTGGAGCTTTTGGATCTTTTTGAAAAAGCTTTTAGTACAAAACCTGAATTTTTCTTTGAAAATACTAAAGTAAATACTCAGATATACATAAGTCTACTTTCTAATTTTTATGCGAATAAAGATAAAGAGAATTTTATGAGAGTAATAGGAAGACTTAGAATCGCAAATTATCCTGGAATTGACGTGCTTAATCAGATAGCTGAATTAATAGAAAAGGGTCAATGGCCTGTAATTAAATTCAATTAAATGACCCTACTTATAAAAATATTTTTATTCCTCACCACTTTTGTTTCTATTTTTGTTGACCACGGTGCTTTTTATCCGTATTTGTATCCAAAGGTAGTTTTGTTTTCTTTGTTGGTGACTGTTGCAACTGTTTTATTCGCAATTCGCTTTTTTTCTAATTCAGATTTCCAATCCCAAATCCTCGAAAAAATAAAATACCTTAAAAATAAAATATTCCTAAGTGTCGGAGCATTTATCGGCATATCTCTAATAAGTACTATCACAGCTTTCGATAAATATAATGCATTCTGGGGCAACGTAGAACGCGGAGAAGGCTTTGTAGGGCTTTTATTCCTATTTGTTTTCTTGATACTATTCGTTCTCAACTTCGAAAAGAAAGACTGGATCTGGTTCTTTCGCCTCGGCCTCCTAGCCACAGCCCTAATGCTCGGTAAATCATTTATCGAATACGCAGGCGGACTAACTCGTCCAAACTCTTTTATCGGTAACCCTGCATTCCTCGCAGGATATTTCTTGTATTCTGTTACTTCTGCATTTATTGTCTTAAAAGAAGATAGTATAAAGTGGTGGAGGTATTTTGCTGTGCTAATGCTACCTTTGTCTTTTGTGGGGGTGTTTATGACTCAGACGAGGGGAGCGATGCTTGGATTTTTTGTCGGATTATTTTCTGTATTAATTTACTTTGTCTTGAAAGGGGAGGGGGTGAGTGTGAAAAAATATAATTTAAAAAATATTGCTAAATATATTTTAGGATTAGGATTGATATTTGTTTTAATTTTTATTTTTACGAGAGAGGCAAACTTTTGGCAAAAAGTACCCGGATTTTCTCGCTTGGCAAATATTTCTTTGAAGGATAGTACGACTTCTTCTCGTCTTTTGATCTGGGGGTCTGGATTGAGCTCTGTGAATCCTTTGCAAAATCCAAAAGAGTTTTTGATCGGCTGGGGGCCGGACGGAGTGGTGCATGCTTTGGGCAAGTATTATAATCCTTTGATTTATAAATACGATACAGGGGATTTCGACAGGGCACACAATAAATTCATCGATATTTTTATAATGTCAGGAATTTTTGCATTGATCGCTTATCTTCTAATCTGGTTTTTTGTATTTAAAAAACTATTTAAAAATGATAAAGAATTCTCTTGGGAAAATACAGCTTTAAT
>CAYLLX010000007.1:0-16550 GCA_964384975.1 uncultured Candidatus Saccharibacteria bacterium | reverse complement strand
TTTATTATATCAAATTTCTGAGAAATAAAAAAAGGACCACCAAGTATAAACTCAGCAGTCCTAACACAATAAACACAAAAAAAATTCAACTTACCCTGTCATCACCCAAGGGTAATAAAATCCCCAGAGCCAATAATCAAGATTCTGACTCTCATTAAGGGTAAATCTATACGAAATACCAACAGAAACATCGTACCAGCGTTTCCATTTACCCCATCCTTGTCCTGGGACAAAATCCCAAAAGCCAAAGATGAGTGGATTAGCTCGCACATTCAATGTTAGCTTTTTCCAGGAAATAATCCGTCTAAGCTCTAAGGATGGTGCAAATACAAATCTCTTTGTGTCCCACCTACTTCCTTCACCAGTGGCAAAAGTATTTGATCCATTTCCCCCGAAAAACAATTCCGAATAAATGTTCCAATTTGTTTTATAGAAATAAATCAAATCGATACCAACACCTAGCCATCTTTTTTCTGGAAACGGATACATATTCCACCCAACTCCAAATGATGTCCTCGGATACGACCCCGAAAAGACAAACTTCATCGGGGGATGATCCGGCTTCTTGGTCAATGCGACCGAGAAGCTCAAGACTAAATCTCTACGATGGTCATACGACAGACCACCGTATAAATAAGAATCTTTTGGTGCAGTTTTAGTGCTGTCTGCTTGCGCAAACACAAAACTGTATTGCGTGATTCCAAAAAAAATCACTAAAAGCATTTTTATTTTTTGCATATCATACCCCCTCCAAGGGCTTTTAAAAGGTTCAAATTCATTCATCATAATTACACAAAAAACTAAAAAAGTCAAATAAAATAAAGGGTTTTTATAATTTCAAAATTTCTGTTATCATATATAGATAATGAGTTCAAAATTCGTACATCTTCATACACATTCGCACTATTCCCTACTCGACGGACTTTCAAAAATAGAGGACTTGGTGAAAATTGCTAAAAAATTCGAAATGCCTGCTATCGCTGTCACAGATCACGGCAATATGTACGGAGCTATCGAGTTTTATAAATTGGCAAAAAAAGAAGGGATCAAGCCGATCATCGGTTGTGAATTTTACATTGCCGAAAGAAAACTCACAGACAAAGAATCAGGCATCGACAACAAAAGATATCACCTAACAATACTAGCCAAAAATCTACAAGGTTACAAAAACATGATGCGTATGGTGACGATATCAAACCTCGAAGGATATTATTACAAACCTCGTATCGACGAAGAAACTTTACAAAAATATAGCGAAGGTATCATTTGTCTTTCTGGTTGTCCAAATAGTAAACTCAGTCACGCAATAAGAGCTAAAAATTTCGACAAAGCTCGAGACATAATACGCGAAAGTATCGAGATTTTCGGTAAAGAGAATTATTTTATAGAAATACAATCTCACCCAGGGATTGATTTCGACAAAGAACTTCGTGACGGAGCGAAAATGCTCGCTAAAGAATTCGACCTTTTGACTGTTGCGACTCAAGACTCTCATTACCCTTGTCACGATGATCACAAAGCTCACCACACATTGCTCCAAGTCAACACCGGGGCGATGGGCAAAGACGATGCAAAATTTGAATTCTCAGACGATGATTTTTCTTTTATTGACGACAAAACTGCTTTAAAATATTTTGCAGACACACCTGAATCTGTGGAGAATACTTTAGTCGTAGCAAATCTTTGTGAAGATTATGAAATAGAACTAGGGGTACCGTATTTCCCAGATTTTAAAACTGAAAATGACGAAGACCCAAATGAAGTTTTAAAAAGACTTGCATACGAAGGTTTTAGTTTTCGCAAATTACCTCAAGATGAAAAATACACAGAAAGACTCGAATACGAATTAGGGATAATCAAGCAAAAAGGTTATGCGACTTATTTCCTCGTTGTAGGAGACCTTTTACGTTTTGCTCGTGAAAACAATATCCTTACAAACATCAGAGGATCTGTCGCAGGATCTCTCACAACTTATCTTTTAGGGATTACAAATGTTGACCCCCTCGAATACAAGCTACCCTTTGAAAGATTCCTAAATCCGGAGCGTCCTTCTCTGCCTGATATCGATATGGACTTTGCTGATAACCGTCGAGCAGAAATGATAAATTATGCAAAACAAAAATACGGCGAAGACCGCGTAGCACAAATAGGTACTTTTGGTACTATGATGGCCAAAGGATCTGTGCGTGATGTCGCTCGTGCCCTCGGTTATGAATACGCTGTCGGTGATCGTATTTCAAATATGATACCCCTAGGTTCACAAGGTATGCCTATGACGATAGATCATGCAATGGAGATAGTACCTGAACTCAAAAAAGCTTACGACACAGAAAAAGACGTAAAAGAGATTATCGACTTGGCGAAAAAAATGGAAGGTTGTGTCAGGCATGTCTCTGTGCACGCAGCAGGTATCGTTATCTCTCCGAAGCCTCTCTATGAATTCACTCCTATTCAATACGACCCAAAAGGTGGTGACGTTATTACTCAATACGACATGTATCAAATAGAAGACGTAGGATTGCCGAAATTCGACTTTTTGGGTATTAGAAATTTATCTATTCTCGCGGATGCTGTAAAAATCGTAGAAAAAACAAAAGACACAAAAGTAGATATTAACAATATACCCATGGACGACAGGAAAACTTTTGAACTTCTCGCCAAAGGACAAACAGAAGGTCTTTTTCAACTAAACGGATCTGGTATGACTGCATATCTCAAACAACTCAAACCGACTTCTATTCATGACATAAACGCCATGGTTGCTCTGTATCGTCCGGGGCCGATGCAATTCATCCCTCTTTATATTGAACGCAAACACAACACTCGTCTTGTTAAATATTTAGACCCAGCCCTAGAACCAATCCTCAAACAAACTTATGGTATTTTAGTTTATCAAGATGACCTACTTATGATTGCGATAAATATCGCAGGGTATTCTTGGGGTGAAGTAGACAAGTTTCGTAAAGCTGTCGGTAAAAAAATTCCTGAAGAGATGGCAAAACAAAAAGAAATATTTATCAACGGTTGTGTTTCGCATAGTAAGTGGCCTCTAAAAAAAGCTCAAGAACTCTGGAACTGGATCGAGCCTTTTGCTGCGTATGGATTCAACAAAGCTCACTCTGCAAGTTATGGAAGAGTTGCTTATCAGACAGCCTACATGAAAGCCAATTTCCCCGTAGAATACATGACGGCTATCCTTACTGCTGAATCCGGTGATGTAGAAAAAATATCTGAAATAGTAGCTGAGTGTAAAAATATGAATATCAACGTATTACCACCAAATATAAATGAAAGTTTTGGAGGTTTTACTTATATCAATGAAAACACTATTCGCTTTGGACTTTATACAATCAAAAACTTGGGTGAAGATATTTCAAACTACATAATAGAAGAAAGAAAAGAAAAAGGACATTATAAAAATATCGGAGAATTTTTAGATAGAATAAAACATAAAAATTTAAACAAAAAGTCCATGGAAGCTTTGGTAAAATCAGGTTCAATGGATGCTTTCGGAGAAAGAGGGCTACTCTTCAGCAACATAGAATACATGCTTGAATACAACAAAGAAGGATCCAAACAATCCGCCAATCAGATTTCTCTATTTGGAGGACTACCAGAAACTTCAGCTCCTACTTTTAAATTCAGAGAAGGCAAAGAAGCAACAGCCACAGAGAAATTAACTTGGGAAAAAGAACTCTTGGGTCTTTATATTTCTGGACATCCGCTCGACAGAATAAGAGAAAAAATGGAAAAAGTAGGTATTAATATCAAAAAAATAAAATTAGAATACGGCAACGGTCGCGACGTTACTCTGGCTGGAATAATAGAAGCAGTACGCCCTGTAACAACAAAGAAAAATGATCGTATGGCTTTTATTAAAATAGCAGACTATACCGACAGCATAGAAGTCGTAGTTTTCCCAAAGTCTTATACTCTTCACCAAGAGCTTTTGACCCCTGATAAAATAATAGCTCTAACAGGAAAAATAACAGTCCGCAATGACGAAAAAAGTATCGTTTTGGAAAATGTAAAAGAGGTTTAATTAAACAAAGTCATAGCTTTTTCAGAGCTTTCATTTTCGATAACGAGGATTGCTTCTGTGACTTTTTTTGAAATCTTTTTTAACTCTTCTAACTCTGATTTTTTGAATTCGCCTAACAAGAATTTATGCACAGCGTCTTCGCCTTTTGGTTTTTTTATTTTACCCGTTGGAGTGGTCGGAGCGATACCGATACGTATTCTCAAAAACTCTTCTGTCTTTAAAGCTTTAATAACAGAGGCAACACCATTGTGACCCCCAGCAGAACGATTGAAAGAAATCTTGATTTTACCCAAAGGCAAATCTATATCATCATAAATCAAAATAAAGTTTTTTAAATCTTTAGGACTTTTTACAACTTTCACAACAGCTTTGCCTGAAAGATTCATAAAAGTATCCGGTATAACAAATTTTATTTTTTCATCTTTTAACTTATCTTCAATAAAAGACATAACGATCTGCCCTGCATTGTGCCTTGTGTTTTTGTATTCTTCTCCAGGATTCCCTAGACCAAAAAGTATTTTCATAAATACATAATAGCATTTTAAAATAAAATAAAAATACACCATACGATATATTTGACTATTCTGTCAAGTCTTTTTTGTGATAGAATATTTACATGCAAGAAGAAAATAATATTTTAGAAAATAATCTAGAAAAAAATACTCAAAATAAATGGGCTTCTGTTTGGGAAATAGTGAAATTTGCATTTATTGCACTTATTGTAGTCATACCAATAAGGACTTTCATCGCTCAGCCTTTCGTGGTGTCTGGGGCTTCTATGTTCCCTACTTTTCATAATGGAGATTATTTGATAGTAGACGAATTAAGCTACAGACTAAATGATCCAAAAAGATATGACGTAATTATTTTTAAATATCCAAAAGACACGAGCAAGTTTTTTGTAAAAAGAGTTATCGGATTACCAAACGAAACAGTCGAAATACATAAAAACGAAATAATTATTAAAAATGAAACAAACAAAGAAGGTTTTGTATTAGATCAGTCTTTCATAGAAAATAACACACAAGAAAATATTAGTTTTCAATTAGCTGAAGATGAATATTTTGTTATGGGAGACAATAGGATAGCAAGTTCTGATTCTAGATACTGGGGTGCAGTTAAAAGAGAGCTTATTGTTGGTAGAGCTTTTATTAGACTTCTTCCGATAAACAAAGCTTCAATCTTACCAGGTAAATTTGAAAGTAAATAAAATTATTTTGATATGAATCCCGTTAGATATTTTAAATAACGGGCATAAATGATAAAAAGAAAGAAGTAAAAATAACGTGTATAAGTATTATAAATTAATCAAAAATATCTAACGGGATGAAAAAAACAAATACAAAAAAAATAAAAGAATTATCTTCCCCAAAAGGAATGCGTGATATTTCTGGAGAAGAATATTATCAATTTCAAGGTTTTTATGAAAAAGCTCAAGAAGTAGCTATTTATTATGGTTTTAAGCCAATAGAAACACCGATGCTCGAGCATCAAGATTTATTTACAACAACAATAGGAGAAGGCACAGATATAGTAGACAAAGAAATGTACTCTCTGAAAACAAAAGGTGGTGATCAGCTAGCTCTAAGACCAGAACACACAGCTCCCCTAATGCGTGCTTATATAGAACATGGAATGCAGACTATGCCTCAGCCTGTTATGTACTATCAATACGGACCAGTTTTCAGACACGACAATCCTCAAAAAGGACGTTACCGTCAGTTTTATCAATTTGACTTAGACGTATTAGGAAGCGAAAAAAGTATTATGGATGCTTTAGTTATAAAAGCGGGTATGAGTATCCTAGAAGAAGCTGGCGCGACAAATCTTTCTGTAGATATAAATTCTATTGGGGACAAAGAATGCAGAAATGTTTATTTAAAAGAATTAACAAATTATTACAAAAAAAATATAAATCAACTACCAGCAATAGACCGTGAAAGATTAAAAACAAATCCCCTCAGGATCCTTGATTCAAAAGAAGCTAAAACAAAAGAAATCAATGAAAACGCTCCTGATGCAATTAGTTTTCTTTGTCCTTCTTGTAAAAAACACTTTAAAGAAGTTTTAGAGTACTTAGAAGAGATGGGTATTTGTTATAACATAAACAAAAACCTTGTTCGTGGACTTTCTTATTATACAAGAACAGTTTTTGAAGTTATTCAAGAAAATGCATCTGAAGATGGATCTTCTATGAGTATCGCTGGAGGAGGCAGGTATGATTATCTCGCAAAACAACTTGGTAGCAAGAAAGACGTCCCTGCTGTTGGTTTTTCTATTGGAGTGGATAGGATAGTTGCTGCCCCTTGGTATAAAAAACTCTCCCCTAGAATAATTAAAAAACCAAAAATATATTTTATTCAACTCGGAGCTGAAGCAAAACTCAAAAGTTTAAATATTATCGAAATATTAAGAAAAGCTCACGTGCCTATAGCTCAATCTTTATCGAAAGATAACTTGGGTTCTCAGCTCGCAATCGCTGAGAAATTACAAGTTCCTTTTGCTATTATCTTTGGACAAAAAGAAGCATTAGAGAATTCTGTTATCGTACGCAATATGTCTAATAGATCTCAAGAAACAGTTAAAATAGAAAAACTTTTAGAATATTTAAAAGAGATAAAATAGTATGAATCCCGTTAGATATTTTAAATAACGGGCATAAGTAATAGAAATAACATATATAAGTATTATAAATTAATCAAAAATATCAGTAATAGGGATGAATCCCGTTAGATATTTTAAATAATATTTATAAATAGTGTAGTGTGTTTAGAAAAAATAACGTGTGTATATATTATAAGCTAATCAAAAATATCTAACGGGATGAAAAAAATTGTGCAAAATGGTGACCCTGTTTTACGAGAGGTAGCAAAAGAAATACCCATACAAGAAATACAGAGTCCAAAAATACAAAAAATAATAAAAGAGATGTCTTCTGCTTTGGCTAGTCAAGACGACGGAGTGGCTATAGCTGCTCCACAAATAGGATATTCTTTGCGTATTTTTGTTGTATCTGGAAAAGTTTTTTCTGAAGAATTTACAAAAAATAGAGAGGAAAGACTTTCTGGTGATAAAAAAACAGAAGACATAACAGAAGTAAAAGAAAAAATAAAAGATTTGGTTTTTATTAATCCAAAAATAACAAAACTCTCTCAAGACAAAAAATGGCTACCCGAAGGATGCCTTTCTGTTCGTTGGCTTTATGGAAAAGTAAAAAGATCTCTCAAGGCAACAGTCGAAGCTTACAATGAAAAAGGTGAGAAATTTACTCGTGGAGGTAGCGGGCTTTTGGCTCATATTTTTCAGCACGAAACAGACCACCTAAACGGCATATTATTTATAGACAATGCAAAAGACGTAAAAGAAGAAGACCCAAATAAAGAAAATGATGAACAATAAAGATTTAAAATTTGTCTTCTGGGGTACTCCAGACGTTGCGAGCGAAACACTCGAAATATTAAAACAAAACGGTTATTTGCCTATGCTGATAGTCACAGCTCCCGACAAACCCCAAGGCAGAAAATTCACTCTAACTCCCCCGCCCGTAAAAACTTGGGCAATAGAAAATAATATACCTTTTATTCAACCAGAAAAAATTTCTGGAAATATCTTTGAAGACTTTTTTGCGACCTCTTCGCAGGCTGACGAGCCGAGAAAAGCAATCCGCCAGCAGGCGGATATGCGTGAAAGCAAAAAAGTTTTCAAAGATATTTCTGATCAAAATACAGTTGAACAAAACATCCCAAATTCCATTTTTATGGAAATGTTCATTATCGTAGCATACGGCAAAATACTCCCCGAAGAAATAATAAATATGCCAAAATTTGGTTCGATAAATATTCACTATTCTCTCTTACCCAAACACAGAGGAGCTTCACCCGTCGAAAGTGCTATATTAAATGATGAAAAAGAAACAGGAGTCACTATTCAAAAAATGGTTTATAAAATGGACGCCGGACCCATCATAGCAAAAGAAGAAACAGAAATACTACCCACAGAAACAACAGAAGAATTAAGAAAAAAACTCATAAAAATAGGAGGCGAACTTTTAATAAAAATCCTCCCCCATTATTTAGAAAATAAAATAACTTTAACAGAACAAAAAGAAGAAGACGCGACATTTTGCAAAAAAACAAAAAAAGAAGACGGTCTTTTGGATCTACAAAAAGACGATCAAAAAGAAATGTACAATAAATACCGAGCATATCACAAGTGGCCTCGAGTTTATTTTATTGAAAATAATAAAAGAGTAATAATAACAGAAGCTTCTTTTGAAGATGAAAAATTCGTAATTAAAAAAGTTATCCCTGAAGGCAAAAAAGAAACAGACTACAAGGTGTATTTATCTAACCTCTCCAAATAATAAAAATTATATACAAAACATAAAGGATCAAGAATAAAACACCTTGCTTCTTTTGCAATATATGTTTTTTACCCATAAACATAAAGAAAAACAATATCAAAGTAACTATTATAGATATAACAATATCTTGCAAAATAACTCGATTTACCACCAATGGATGTATAATACTCGTTAAACCTAAAATCCAAAAAATATTAAAAATATTACTACCGACAATATTACCGATAGCTATGTCTGATTGTTTCCTGAAAGCAGCAACCAAAGAAGTAGCGAGTTCAGGCAAAGAAGTCCCAATAGCCACAACAGTAAGACCGATTAAAGCCTCAGACATACCGAGCATTTTTGAAATTAAAATAGCATTATTTACAAAAATTTGCCCTCCAAAAAACAAACCCAAAACACCAAAAACAACAAGCAAAATAGCTTGAGAATTTTTATAAATTTTTATATTTTCACTTTGTTCTAAGTTTTGTTTTTTATTAAATAAATCAAAAGTATAAACCAAGAATATTGCAAAAAAACCAAGCAAAACAAAACCTTCTCCTCTACTAATAATGCCAAAAGTATTATCTAAAATTAAATCCCCTGCAACAAAAAACAAAACAATAGAAGCAAGTAAAGCAAAAGGTATTTCTCTCCAAGTTGTACTTTTTTGTACTTTTAAATCGATAAATAAAGCTGACACTCCAAGGATCAATAAAATATTTGTAATATTACTACCGACGATATTACCCAAAGCAAGATCAGCCGTACCATTAAAAGCTCCTAAAAGATTTACAACAAGCTCCGGAGCAGAAGTCCCAAAAGCCACAACAGTCAGACCCACAACCAAAGGAGAGATCCCTAATTTAACCGAAACAGAAGAAGCTCCTCTGACGAGCAAGTCTGCTCCGAAAATCAAAACTGCTAAACCGACTATCAGTAAAAAAATAATTAAAATCAAAAATTAAAAAATAATAAAAATTAAAATAATAAAAATTAATAAAATTCTATAATAAATAAAAATCTTCAAAGAATTTTTCTTCAAAAAAGAAATCAAGAAATGTATCGCAACCAACCCAACAACAAAAGCAGTCAAAGCACTAATAAATAAATTAAAATCCAAATACCCTCCTCCTGCTTTAAATAAATCAAATAACTTCTTTAAACCCGAGCCTGTAATAATAGGCAAAGCCAAAAGAAAACTAAAACGAGTAGCTAGCTCTCGACTTAATCCTAAAAACAATCCCCCCGAAATAGTAGCCCCCGAACGAGATACTCCAGGGATCAAAGCCAATGCTTGAAAAAATCCAATTTTGAAACCTCTTTTAATATCTAGTTCTTTGTCTTCCTTTTTATTTTTATCCGCAAAATACATAACAACAGTACCTAAAAATAAACCAAATAAAACGACGTAAATATTTCTAAAAAAAGCATCCATGGGCCCTTCTAAAATAAGCCCAAAAAACAAAGCGGGTATCGTACCTATCAAAATCGCTTGAAATAAAATCAAATCTTCTTTTTTATTTTCTTTTCTTTTTAATATATTAAAAAAAGTTTTAAATAAATTTAAAATATCTTTATGAAAATAAACAAAAACAGCGAGTATTGTCGCCAATTGTAAAATAGCATCAAAAGCTATAGTGCCTGATAACTCTCTACCTAAAAAAAACCTACCCAAAATAAGATGCCCACTAGAAGACACAGGGATGAACTCTGTCGCTCCTTGTATAAAACCTAAAAATATACTTTCAAAAATAGACATAATTATTTTTTATAATTTTTAAAATGTGAAATTATTTTTTTAATAAGTACATAAAGTCCTGAACAAATAATTAATCCTATCAAAAATAAAACTGCTGTATTTGCTCCCAACAAATGCCCTATTATTTTCCCTCCATACATACCCACAACAGCCCAAAGCAAAGAACCCGCTAGACTATACATAACATATTTTTTTAAAACCACACCTCTGGCTGAAGCAAAAAGTGAAGGAGTCGAGCGAATTACAGGAATAGATTTACCAAAGATAACAACTAGAGCAAAATGCCTATCAAAAAGATCCCAAGTTGATTGATGCTTTTCATTTTCTAAAATACTTTTTATCCATTTATGATTACAAAAATGCCTGCCTAGGTAGAAACCGAGCATGTCTCCAGAAAAAGAACCTATGGTTATAAAAAGTATTGCCCAAAAAGAAGAAACAAAACCCTCAAGAGAAAGACTTCCTACGATAATAGGCATCGTGCCTCCAGGAAACAAAGTTCCCAAAATAGGCACCCCTTCTATAAAAGCCATAAGAAACATAATAAAATACCTGAAAAATTCAGGCACAGAATAAAAAATGTGTGTTATATTTTCGGCAATACTGTCCATATATATTTTTATATTATATCACATAAAAAATAGCCGGCGAAACACCGGCTATTATACAAAAATCAAAATCTCTTTATATACAAATGATAACTCGGATCAATCCATCTAGAATTAAGCTCCGCTATACATTCTTCTAAGGGGGTATCTTTTCCAAAAAGACCATTCCATGCTGGAATTAGCTTATTCAAATTTTTTGAATCATGCCCAATCCCCTCTTTTTTTACCTCATCTCCATTAATAAATTTAACAGAAACAAGGAATCCTATAGGTGGCCTAAAATAGGCGTTAATTTTATCAGCAATCTGATATATGTTCAAATCACCAAAAATAGTGTGATAAAACTTATGTTTTTTTGAAGGAACATAAGAAATATTACTTGGTGCATTTGTGCCTCCAACAGACCTAGGACGCCTGTGGTGCTCTTCAGTGAAAATAAGTCTTCGTCCCATAATATTATTTTTTAAGGTTCAAATCTTTCTTTTATTATATATAATATTCCAAATAAAACAAAACTCCCCTTTTGGGGAGTTTTGTTATTTTTTCTTGACTCTTGTTGTTGCTTTTTTCTTAGCAAGCATTTCCATCTTGACTGCTATCCTCTTTTTTGTTTTAGGTGCACGTCTTGATTTTGTTTTTGGACTCAATGTTGTACTTCTTTTTGCCATATTTAAAAAATTAATTGATAAAAATTCCTATATATTATATTATAACATAAATAAAAATAAAAAACATGCAAACAAAAATAATCAAAACAAAAGGCAATAAATCTCTAAAAGAAGACATACTAGAAGCAAGTAAGCAAATCAAAAATGGCAACCTAGTAATATTCCCCACAGAAACAGTCTACGGCATCGGAGCAAATACTTTAAATAAAAAAGCAGTTGCAAAAATATTCAAAACAAAAGGTAGGCCGAGCGACAACCCGCTGATAATTCACATTTCCCCAAAAACAGATTTAAAAAAATATGTTAAAAACATATCTGAAATAGAACAAAAATTAATGCATGCTTTTTGGCCGGGACCTATGACTTTGATTTTAGAAAAACAAAAAACAATACCCTCTATCACTTCTGCAAATTTAAATACTGTAGGAGTACGTATGCCTAAAAATAAAACAGCTCAGATGCTCATAGAGGCCTCAGGGGTGCCTCTCGCAGCCCCTTCTGCAAATATATCAGGCAAACCAAGTAGCACAAACATATCTTCCCTTTTGGAAGATTTCGATCAAAAAGTCCCGATAATAATAGACGACGGAGAATCCCTGCACGGACTCGAGTCCACAGTCATAAAAGTAAATAAAAAAGATATTTACATACTACGCCCAGGAGCGATAACTAAAAAAATGATAGAAAAAGTCACAAAACTGCCCGTCATCGAACATACTAAAAAAGATGCAAAAGCGTCCCCTGGTACTCACTACAGACACTATGCACCAAATGCAAAAATACTTTTATTGAAAAATAAAAAAGAAATCCTAAAAAATTCTAAAAAGCTTTTAGCGCAAAAAGAGAGTTTTGTTGTTATGTTTTGGGAAGAAGAAAAAAGAAGTTTTCCAAAAAATAATTTTATGAGTATCGGCAAGAAAAATGATTTAAAAAAATACGCAAAAGTTCTCTATAGCTCTTTCCGAAAAGCAGATAGAAAAAAAGTAAAATACATCCTCCTTCCCCAAGTCCCCGAAAAAGACCTAGGTATAGCCTTGATGAATAGGATCAAAAAAGCCAAGGGGTAAATACCAAACAAAACACACCCTGCGAAGGTGAAACCTTCGCAGGGTGGTTGGGAGCTGAGCTCCCAAGTTAAATAATCTATGGCTGATATTCTTCAGTCATTGAAACAACGATTCCATTTTTTACAACAATAGTAAAAAGAGGAGAAGCTATACCCGGATCAGTAAGTCCCCTTCGAATATATGCATTATTTTGATTATATACATTAAAACCTGTCTTCGCTAGAGAAGAAGCAAAAGAACTCAGGGAAACTTCTGTATTGTTTACAAGCTTTACTTTTAGATTTGAGTCCATTTTAAATTGGCGTAATTTGGTATTGTCATTTGTATAAAGATAACCACCTGAATTTATATTATTTCCACCTACAGCTAAATAATCAAAAGTAAAATAATAATTTCCATCACACTTTTTTTCAAAACTGGTAATCAGAGTTGGTGATGTTTCTGAAGGAACTTTTGATTCATCAGTTAACTCATAGCCAATATTACATACTGGATTTTCAACTAATTCTTGTTGTGAATTATTCTGACTTTCTTGTGGTAAATTATTTACTAAATTATTTTCCTTCTGTTTTAAATTATTGAAGAAAAAATAAACTAATCCTGCAACTAATAAAATTATTACAATAACTAACAAAACCGTATTTAATTTTGATTTGTTTTCCATTTGATAATTCTACCACAGGTTCGAAAATCTATAAAGATAGAAAAAGGTACATTTAACATTGAAGTGCAACACTTTCATTAAAAACAAACTGCGAAGGTTTTACTTTCGCAAGGTACTAGTCATTAGGAATTATTTTTGCTAAAATTCTGTAATGGAAAACTTGCAGAATATAATTGGTTTTTGTGCAGGGGTAATGGGTGTCTGTGTAATGCTACCGCAATTATATAAATCTTATAAAACAAAAAGTTTAGGAGATATTTCTTGGGGAATGCTAATTCTATTTTCTGTAAACTGCTTACTTTGGCTTGTTTATGGGATTCTTTTAGATTCTAATCCTCTTGTGTTAAATAATAGTCTTTGTCTGCTTATAGGTCTTTGTCAAATATTCTTAAAAGTAAAATATAATAAAAATTAAGATAAATGAAAATAAAGGTGTCAGGTACCTTTAAATAAATTTCTCCCTTCCACCCCTTAAAACTCTCCGCCTCTTCTTTTAAAATAAATTTTTAATTCAAAAAGAAAAACCGCACAGAAAGCACGGTTTTTTAGTTTTTGAAATCAAAGGTGCTTGATCCTTTAATTTCTGTATTATATCCCGCGTTTTATCTAATCAATAAATAACCACGGACTATATAAATCAGTTGGACTCCATCGATAATCAGGTACCACTCTGCTCACATGTCTTGTTTCTACATAAGTCCCTGCGAAGGTTTCACCTTCGCAGAGTGTTTGTGGAATCAAAGATACATAACCCTTTAATTTCAAGTAAGTAATCTAATTAAATCTAATTATTCATAAACAACATTTAAGTGAATAACTTGCTTTGAGGCATCTGATGAATCAGGAGCATTAATTGGTATTGTTGCAATCAGTTGATTATTCTCATATTGTTCCAAGTAATAACTTCCTGGATTAAGTATCGCAACAACATAATCGCTATTTACTTGGTATTCCTGATTAAATTCATTATCTACGGACTTAATAATAATGGACTTTAATGAACTCTTTTCAAAACCAGCTATTTTTATAGAAACAGTTGATTGTCTGGATGTGACATCTTTTGATGTTTTAAAACTTTTTTTCTCTTTCAAGAGCTGAAAGAACGTAACATAACCCTTTGTGTCACAAGGAGCTTGTATGCAAGCAACCCTGTTCGCCATTGGTATTGGCAAGAAAAAGAATGCTAAAAATAAAACCAAAATAACTAACAATCTTATTATTTTTTTCATATAAAAATTATATCACAAGTTCGAACTTATACTAAATAAAATAACCACTGTGAATTATATTTTATATTTTGCTCCCTTTAGTGGACGAGTTCAGCCTGTCCGCCTTTGGCGGGAACTCTTAATTGATTTCAAACTAAAAGAGATATTGAATTTTCTAAGATTTTTGAGATGTTTCCTGTGGTGGTACTTCAGAACTCGTAAAATAGAAAACCCACCGAAGTAGATTTTCTACTGGTGGGTTCAACCACAAGATGCTCTTCCGCAAAGGGATGTGATATGACTCATATGATTATCAATATCCACCTCTTCTTGTTTAAGGTATTCCTCAATTTGAAATTGTAAGCCGTAAGCCAACACTTCATTCTGATGAGTAAGCTGGTCATAACAACGATAAACATATAATTTTGTCTTATCTTTGTTAAGAATACCAAAATGGTAAACTTCATCATAGCCATACTTGTCTGGAAAATTCACCAGATAGGCAAGTTCTTTATCATTTTCTGTGAGAATAGAATGAAATCCATTTTCTTCACTCCAGATGATTAAAGTTTCACCTGCATGAACCAAGTATTCTTCAAAAAATCCTTGGTCAGTTAAATTAGCTACTACGATGTTTTTACCGAGCTTTCTAGCTTTTCTTTTGAAAGAAAGTAACGCTAGATTGTTTAATGTACTATTCATTTTTTAAATGATTTTACCGCACTGTGCGATGCCAAGATTATTTGATTGCTTTGTGCCATTCAGTGAGTTTGTCTATTCTCACCATATCTGCTAATCAAGGAAGCAGAAAAACCTATGTTCTATATTATAGCATATAATGATAAAAAAAGCAAGTCCCCGTAATGGTTCAATACCTTGGAATCACCCCAATGATTTTGTAAGGTATGAAAATGGACATCTTGAACGATTTAATCGAACAATTCAAGAAGAAATGTCCAAGCATAAACTTTGTATTTTTATTAAAACTGATGTTTTAAAATTTGTTGAACATTACAACAAAGAAAGAATGCATATGGGTATTAAATTTAAAACTCCTGCCCAAATGTTAAATTAAAAAGAAAGTGATTCCAAGGTGTTGACTTTAATACGTAGCTGTCTCCGAACTTGGAACGATGTTCAGATGAGTATTTTATGTAAATAAAAAAGCCCACTAATCAAATAGTAGGCCTAATTTTTTAATAAATTGCTGAATGTTGTCATGATCAGCTGCAACAATCTTAGCCAAATCAATTTCCTGATTCCAATACGCCACAGAAACTAATTGAGTTACCAAGTTAGCGTCTAATTCAAGTAACCTAATTTGCTCTGATGCATACCCTCCAACTTCAGTATCTTGTATAACAGAACTTATTAATGGGTTATCTTTATTTTTATCAAAAAAAGAAAATGGGGTTATTTTTTTAGAATTATACATCTGAAAACGATGTCTGACTTCATGACATGCTATCATTGAAAGATGGTGGTCTATTTTTTCTTGGTCAGCAAAAGTATTTTTAAAAAAAGACTCTAAAACATCTCCGTAAATAACATATTCATCTTTAATAAATAATCTCCAAAAAATATTTTTTTGATGGATATATGATGCACAGACTGTTTCAATAAATCTATTTTTATTTAAAATAGAAATTATAGCTTTTTCCTTAAAAATTCTTGTGTCTAGATCAGAAATCTTTCTTGAAAGTGTGTTGTTTATTAAATCATCCATTTTTATATGTTTATTTAATTGTTTTTTGCAATATTGCTCTCTAAAAACCAATAAATGACACCCAGAGAGCAATATGCAAAACCAATCAAACACAATGTAAAAGAACGATGTTGTTTATACAATATCATAATCTATTATTTTGTAAATATTTACTCTCTCCAGCAAAAAAAACATTCAGCCTGTCCGCCTTTGGTGGGAACTCTTAATTGGGTTGGGATTCAAAAGAAATTAGATTGCTACAGAATATCTGAAATGATATAATTCTAAATATGAATATAGAAACTATGCAAATTCCAGAAAAACCTGAATTTAGGAAAAATATAGAAAGAGAAATAACCAACTTCAAAACGGGAGAAATCTATAAACTAATTGGTGGACAAGAAATGGCGTTTTCTGATGAAGATATTAAACAAGTTAATGCTATTTGCTCACAGGAAGAGGTCTATAATGTTCTTTTTAA
>CAYLLX010000006.1:11532-17117 GCA_964384975.1 uncultured Candidatus Saccharibacteria bacterium | reverse complement strand
CCTTTGTTTGCATCTTTAACTTCAAGATCCATAATAGTCTTGGATTTGATAGCTTTTTCAGCCTCTGACCAGATTAAAGCTTGTTTTGCTTCTTTTAGAGAAAGCTCCACATAACCGTCTTCATTTTCGATATCTACGATTTTTGCTTTGATAACATCACCTACATTTATCTTTTTGATGATATCTTTTGCATTTATAAACTCTCTACCGTATATGATACCTGTTCCTATAGGAGCAAGGTTTACATAAACAGAAGATTTTTTGATTAAAATAACTGGACCTTCGATCAAAGTGTCGACTTCAAGCTTGTTATTGCTTCTGTCTACTATTGATTTAAGAACAGGATTCTCTTCTTTTTCTACGATTTCTTCTTTTTTCATTTAAATTAAAATATCCGCTTAAAGCGGATTCTGGAAATAGGTTCTATAAAATATAAATATCTTATAGGGTCAGCCTAAAACCGCTAATTAATAATACCTAGATAGTACTATAAAAACACAAAAAATGCAATCAAAAATAGTTTTCTTTATTTTTTATTTTTTGTTATAATATTAGAGATGATTATTACATATTTAGGTAAACAATTTTTTAAAGTAACACAAGGGGATTTGGTCGTCGCTTTTAACCCTGTAAGCAAGTCTTCAAAGACTGGCATTTCTGCCAAGTTTGGAGCAGATATTGCCTTGGTGACAACTAACCACGCAGATTTTAATGGTGTCGATCAGCTCACACATGGAGAGAGGTTTCCATTTGTTATCAATGGCCCAGGGGATTATGAGATAAAAGACATCTTTGTAAAAGGAGTTATTTCTTCGGCTTTGATTTCTGACAAAGAATACATAAATACTATTTATTCTATTATTGTAGATGGTATGAATTTAGTTTTTCTTGGTGCTTTGAATGACATAGAAATATCAAAAGAAGCAAGAGAGGGTATCGGTATGCCAGATATATTATTCGTACCAGTAGGAGAGGGAACACTAGACGCAAAGTCTGCTTCGAAAATAGCTTTATCTTTGGAAGCAAAGATGGTGATACCTATGGATTATGATGCTTCTAGTCTAAAATCTTTCTTGAAAGAAATGTCCGAAGAGGGCGTTTTACCAATAGACAAATTAACAATCAAAAGAAAAGACTTGGAGGGCAAAGAAGCCGAAGTTGTTGTTTTGGAGAATTAATAATATGAAAAAAATAGTTGAAAATTTAAAAGGTCAAAGCGTAGAACATAGAAAGAATGTTATGCATTTGATAACTTTTTTCTGTGCTATTGTTTTGATTATTTTATGGGTTTTTTCTTTAAGTAAAAATTTGTCCAACGAAGATACCAAAGAAAATATTAAAAATGATCTTCAACCTATAAATGCTTTAAAAGATAATATAGTAGGAGGTTATAAAAATGTTAATGTTTTAGATAATGCAAATAATTTGCAATTAGAAAATACCGAAGAACCTTATCCGAAAGTAATAGAAATACAAAATACTACATCGACAGAGAGCCCGAGTGATGCTGAAATGCAATATACTGATTATCGTGATGCTTTAATTTTAGAAGAAGTAAATAGTCAAATATTAGAATAATATGCCAAAGAAAAATAATACAAATAATGAAGAAATAATAGTAGAAAGAAAAGACGGTATTGTACCTGTGGACGTCGTTGTGGAAATGAAAGAGTCATACCTTGCTTATGCAATGTCTGTTATTACTGCTCGTGCTTTGCCTGACGTTAGAGACGGATTGAAGCCTGTGCACCGTAGGATTTTGTTCGCTATGAATGAAATGGGGCTCACTTCTTCTTCTCGTTTTCGTAAATCTGCTGCGGTGGTGGGAGATGTTTTGGGAAAATATCACCCGCACGGAGACGTAGCTGTTTATGATTCTATGGTTGGTATGGCGCAAGACTTTTCTTATCGTTATCCTTTGATCTTGGGTCAAGGAAACTTTGGTTCTATCGACGGAGACAATGCAGCTGCTATGCGTTATACTGAAGCAAAAATGTCTAAAGTTTCAAATGAGCTTTTGAGAGATTTGGAAAAAGAAACAGTTGATTTTAGATTTAACTACGACCAGACAAGAAAAGAGCCGATCGTTTTGCCTTCTGCTGTACCTTCTTTGCTTTTAAATGGAACTTTGGGTATTGCTGTGGGTATGGCGACAAATATCCCTTCACACAATATCGGTGAAGTACTCGATGCTACTATGCACCTTATCGACAACGAAAGTGCAACGACAGAAGATTTGTTGCAACACATAAAAGGACCTGATTTCCCGACTGGAGGTATTGTGTATGGATACAAAGATATGTTGCATGCATACTCTACTGGTAGAGGAGGGGTAGTTTGTCGTGGAGAAGCAGAGATTGTAGAACAAAAAGGAGGAATGTTTCAAATAATAATCACTTCTATTCCTTTTAGAGTTAATAAATCAAATCTTATTATGGCTATCGCAGAGCTTGTGCAAGAGAAAAAACTCGATGGTATAAAAGGCCTACGAGACGAATCAACAAAAGACATAAGAGTAGTTATCGACTTGAAGTCTGGTGCACATCCTGAAAAAGTTTTAAATTATATTTATAAAAATACTCAACTTGAACAAAACTTTAATTTCAACATGGTTGCTTTGGTGGATGGAGTTCCTCAAACTCTTTCTCTAAAGTCTATTTTAAGTGAATTTATCTCTCACAGAAGGGAAGTTGTTCGTCGTAGAAGTGAGTATGATTTGAAAAAAGCAGAAGAACGCGAGCATATACTTCTCGGTTTGAAAAAAGCTCTTGATTTTATCGACAAAGTTATTAAAACAATTCGTGCATCCAAAGACGGAGCGACAGCAAAACTTGCTTTGATGAAAGAATTCAAATTTTCAGATTTACAAGCTCAGGCTATTCTTGAAATGAGATTGCAAAAGTTGGCTGGACTAGAGAGAAAACTTATCGAAGAGGAATTAAAAGAAAAGCAAGATTTTATAAAATTTATAAAAGATCTTTTAGCGAGTCCAAAGAAAATGCTAAAAGTTATTTCTACAGAATTGCAAGAAATCCGTGACAAATACTCTGACGAAAGAAGAACAAAAGTTTTCAAAGGTGGAATAAAAGAAATCTCAGACGAAGATCTTATCCCTGACAAAGAAACTGTTTTGGTATTTACTGCTGGCGGATATGTCAAACGTACTGATCCTTCTGAATACAAATCTCAAAAAAGAGGAGGGGTTGGAGTTATTGACCTCGAAACAAAAGAAGAAGATTTTATTACAATGCTTGTATCAGGTACTACTCACAACGATCTTCTTTTCTTTACAAACTTAGGTAAGGCTTATCAGATAAAAATGTATGACATACCAGAAGGTAAAAGATCTACAAAAGGCAAGTCTATTATGAATTTCCTTTCTCTTTCTGCTGATGAAAAAGTAACTTCTATTTTACCAATGCCAAAAGAATTGAAAAAATCCCCTATGTCTTTGATGCTTGTAACTCAAAACGGTACAGCAAAGAAGATGTCTGGAGAGAGTTTCAAGGATGTGCGTCGTAGTGGTATTATCGCTATCCGTATGGACAAAGGAGACGAACTCGCTTCTGCTTTGATAGTTGAAAAGGGTGATGAAGTAATGCTTGCAACAAAAGAAGGTCAATCTATCCGTTTCAAAGAAAATGATATAAGAGAGATGGGACGTACAGCAGGAGGAGTAAGAGGTATGAAATTGGAAAAAAATGATAAAATTATCGGCGTGGATGTTGTGAAAAAAGATTTTGTAAAAGACGGGTATCTTTTAGTGATGAGTGCAAATGGACTTGGTAAAAAGACAAAACTTTCTGAATATAAAATACAAAAAAGAGGAGGGTCCGGTATAAAAACAGCAAAAGTTACAGCTAAAACAGGAGATCTTATTGTTGCAAAAATATTAAATGGCAATGAAGAAGAGTTGATAGCTATGTCTAAAAAGGGTCAGGTTATAAGAACCGCTTTAAAAGACATACCTTCTCTTGGACGTCAAACTCAAGGAGTGTCAGTTATGCGTCTGCGAGCAGGAGACGGTATCGCATCTATAGCTTGTGTGTAAAAATAAAAACCCCGAAAGGGGTTTTTATTTGCTAGGTATTTTGTTTTAGTGTTATAATATAAAATATGTTTGTTAAACCCGAAGAATTATTGAAACAATTTAGTATCTCACATGATATGCTTGTTGCTGATTTGGGAGCAGGGTCTGGTTTTTATACAATACCAGCAGGCAAGATCGCTTCGCATGGCAAGGTTTACGCTATTGAAATACAAAAAGATTTTATCACTACTCTAAAAAACAAAGCGAATCACGAAGGAGTGCAAAATATAGAATATATCTGGGGAGATATGGAAAGTGTCGGCGGAACAAAATTAAAAGACGAGCTTCTTGATAGAGTTATCGCTTCAAATGTTTTGTTTCAAGTAGAAAATAAATATAAATTTATCGATGAATGTCTGAGAATTTTAAAAAAAGGTGGGAAGTTGCTTTTGGTTGATTGGGATTCTGCGAGCATCTTGGGCCCCAAATCAGAACAAGTAATAACTAAAACTAAAGCTTTGAGTATGTTCGAAGAAAAAGGTTTTATTTTAGAAAAAGAAGTAAATACAGGGGAGCATCATTATGGATTTATCTTAATCAAAAAATAAATGAAAAATTTTCAATTAATTTTAATGGTAGTCTTTGTAGGTGGAGCTGTTTTTGGCCTTATGGTTTTTTCTGGTGCTATACCAATAGGAGAAAAAAAAGATGCACAACTACAAGGTAGCGTAGTTATGTGGGGGACTATTAGTAGTCAAGCGATATCAGGGCCTCTAGATGATTTCAATAGATTGGATCCAAATATTTCTGTAACTTATGTTGAGAAAAATCCAAATACTTTCGACACAGAGCTCTTGGAAGCTTTGGCTTCTGGAGTAGGTCCTGATCTTTTTCTCTTGCCGAGTGATTTAGTTTATCGATACAATAGCCGTATTTTTGTTATTCCTTATGCGAGTTTTCCTCTTGTGAATTTTAAGCAAACTTTTGCTACAGCGGGAGATGTGTTTTTAAATAGTAAGGGTATGCTCGCTTATCCACTACTTATAGATCCTATGGTTATGTATTACAATAGGAGTATTTTGGATTCTAATAATATAGTAAATCCTCCTTCTTTTTGGGATGAATTACAAAATATGACTCCTTCTTTGACTCGCAGGGATACAGCTGGCAGGATTGTAAAAAGCTCTGTTGCTTTTGGGCAATTTTTTAATGTAACAAATGCAAAAGATATCGTTAGTATGTTTTTCTTACAAGCGGGAAATCCTATCGTAAAAGAAAATGCAGGCGTCTATCTTGCAACTATTTCTGAAACTAATTCTAGTGTAAATCTCGGCAATATTTTGCAATTTTATACAGATTTTACAAATACCTTGAGTCCAAATTATACATGGAACAGATCTTTGCCGAATTCTACAAATGCTTTTAGTGCCGAAGACTCTGCTTTTTATTTTGGTTATGCTAGTGAGTTGAATTCTTTGATAAATCGTAATCCAAATCAAAACCTTCTTTCTGCTCCTGTGCCTCAATTTAAAAATACAGACAATAAAGCTACTAT
>CAYLLX010000006.1:0-11522 GCA_964384975.1 uncultured Candidatus Saccharibacteria bacterium | reverse complement strand
CCTGCTCGCAGAGATTTGCTTTCTGTTAGACTACCTGATGCTTTTATGCCCAATGTCTACGCTTCGTCTTTGTTTGCTCGAAGTTGGCTAGATCCTGCTCCTCGTGATACAGATATCATATATAGAAATATGATAGAGAGCACTGTTGCAGGTCTGATGAGTCCACAAAATGCTGTAAATGATGCAGGGGGAAAAATAAATTTACTTTTTAATAGATAGTTTGTTTTATTTTATGTTATAATAATTTTATGTTTAAAAAAATCTTTAAAATACTGCCTTTATTTATTTTATTATTTTCTTTTAGTTTTATTTCTGGGCAGACTTTGTCTCCACAAATAACAGCAACAGAAGTCACAGCGTATTCTGCTCGTTTGAATGTGTTTAATCTTGCTCCAAATACGAATTATCGCATCGCATTAATTTCTGGCACAAGTAGTCCGATTGCACCTATCAAAACAGACGGTACAGGAGGCGGGTCCATTATTTTTACTGATTTAGATTCTTCTGTGCAAGGGGTGAGTTATGAAGCTCGTGTGACTTTACCCAATGACAATAGATTCCTGGCTACTACTACTTTTAAAACTAAGTCAACGGGAGCGAGTGTTGAAGGTATTACCGCCGCTTCTGTGACGATAAAAGCTTTTGGGCTTGATGGTTTTGAGCCTTCTCCTGACGGCAAGTATGTAGTATCTTTGCGTTCACCTTCAAATAATATCAGAAATGATAAAACTGTGACTGCTTCTGGAGGTGTTGTACAAGCTTCTTTTGATAAATTAAGACCTGCTACGAATTATGAAGCTTATATAAGCAGGTCTGATCAAACATCTTTGTATTTACTTCAAACAAATTTTACTACTCTTTCTTCTGTTTTTTCTGTACAAGATGTGACTTCTTCTTCTGCGAAGCTTTCTGCTACTGGGCTAGATACTGGTTATAGATATTCTTTTTCTGTTCAAACAAATACAGGTCTTACAGAAATAAATACAACACCTGACAATACAGGCAAGGGTGAAGCAAAATTTACTTTTCCTGCTTGTAGTCAGTCTCCTTGTCCTACTTTTACAGGGTATATAAAACGTATTAATACAAACGGTACACAACAAGACGCAGGTCTCGCTCCGATACAATTCTCTTTGCGTTATTCTCAGATTCGTCTTTCTGAAATTACAAAAAACTCTGTGAGTGTAGAAGTCGGAGGTTTGGACCCTTTGGCTAAATATGATTTTTGGCTTGGAGGGGTGAGTAATAAAGAGGTGGATGCAGATACAGGAGGAGTAGCTAAAACTTCTTTTGAAGGGCTGAGTGAAGACTTTGAGTACGAGATAGTGGTCAGCAAGTTAAATCAAAATATGTCTAGTTCACCTATCGCAAATACAAAATTTAGAACTTTAAAAACAGACGGTACGGGGGGTGGAGAAGTACCTGATAGTAATTATAATTCAGCTCAATTTGCGGGAGGATTGGTCCCTTGTGGTACACAAAAAGACCCGATAACAAAAAGAGTCACGAACCCTTGTACTTATGATCATATTTTTGAATTGATAAATAAAGTTATTAATTTTATACTTTATATCTTGGCGATACCTATCGCAGCTATTATGTTTGCTTATGCTGGTTTTCTTTACCTGACCTCAGGAGGGGATACAGGCAAGGTTTCAAAAGCAACAAGTATATTTGGAGATGTGGCTATGGGGCTCGTATTTGTGGCGGGGGCTTGGCTTATTATTAAAACTGTTTTGTCTATTTTGGGCTATGACGGCTCTTGGATAGGATTTTAATATGTTATATAATAAATATATGAATTTAATAAAAAATTTTTTAATAGTTTTTGCAATTGTAGGATTTTTAATTTCTCCGGTGGTTTTATTTGCAGACCCAAATATAGTAGGTGATCCCTTGGGTAATCCAAATATAGTAGGTGATCCATTAGGTGACCCCAATATAGTAGGTGATCCCTTGGGTAATCCAAATAGTACTTCTTCCGGTCGTATCAAAAACCCAATCGGCGTAGATAACCTCCAAGACTTCATAAAGGCCATCCTAGACGGAGTTTTGCGCATTGCTATACCTATTATAGTCTTGGCTATTATATACAGCGGTTTTCTTTTTGTGAAAGCGAGAGGGAATCCAGAAGAGTTAAAAACAGCGAAGAATTCTTTGATGTACACCTTGATAGGTTCTGCGGTGCTTTTAGGGTCGTGGGCAATTGCGCAGATTGTCGCTGATACTGTTTTATCATTATAATCAATTAATTTTATGTTAAATATTTGTACACTTGCAGTTAGTCCAAAGTTAGGTGATTTGTTAAATTACTTTTCTTGTATGATTGTGCGTTCTGTGGTGCCTCTTTTATTTGCTATTGCTTTCGTTGTATTTATCATCGGAGTGATCAAATTCATAGCAGGTAGCGGAGAAGAAACAAAAAGAGCAGAAGGTCAACAATTCATGCTTTGGGGTATTATCGCTTTGACTGTTATGTTTTCTATTTGGGGTATCGTAAGTATCGTAAATAATACTTTCGGTATAAGGACAGTTATTCCACAGCTTCAGACTAGATAGTTTGCTTGAATTTTTTTTAAAAGGTATAATATATATACCTATATTTAGGAAAATTATTATAAGGTCGTCGTTTATTATAAGTTTAAAAAAATATTATGAAAAATAAATTAATAGCATTGGGTTCTCTTTTAGCTTTCTCTCCTTTGTTGGCTTCTGCACAGGTTATCGGTTCAAACTGTGGAGCGTCAGGAGATTTGGCTTATACAATTTGTAGGATTGGTAACTTTATAAATGCTGCTATTCCGATATTGATCGGTTTGGCTGTTGTTGTGTTTATCTGGGGAGTTATCCAATACGTTTTGGGTAGTAGTGATGATGCAAAAGAAGGTAAAAACAGAATGATCTACGGTCTTATTGGACTTATGGTTATCGTTTCTATCTGGGGTCTTGTTGCTTTGTTGAAAAGAACATTGGGAGTAAATAATGAAACAAGTCAACAAATCCCTTGTGTTCCTTCTCCTTTGTATCCTTGTCCTTAATTTTCTAAATTATGAATTTATTATTTAATGTTGCACATGCTAGTGATAGGCTTGATCAGTTTATCGGGAATGTAAATAGACTGATCATCAATCCTTTGATTGTTTTGCTTTTTGCTCTGGCTCTCGCTTTGTTCTTGTATGGAGTTGTAGAATTCCTTGCAAATGCGGACAAAGAAGACGCTCGTACAAAAGGCAAGAGTCATATGCTTTGGGGTATTGTCGGTTTTGTGATAATGATAGGTGTTTGGAGTATTATCAATATACTCATGAATACTTTTAATATTCCAAAATCACAAATAGATCCAGAGAAGGGTACGGTAAATCTACCGCTAGACTAACATTAAAAAATAAACAAAAAAAGAAGTCGAAAGACTTCTTTTTTTTGTTTTTAGTATGAAAATTTTTTAAATAGGGAATAAAAAAAGCGATTGATATAAAATCAACCGCTTTAAAATTTGTGAGGTTTTTTAAGGGATACCCCACTCTACGAGAGTTTTTCCGTTTAAAGAAAAAATCTCGTAATCTCCCTTTGGAAGAGTCATCCAACATTCTGAATTTTTACCATTTTGCCAAGAGCAAATGGTGTTTCCATTTTGTTTTATGATAATTCCATTTCCCCAGCACTTTAGTCTCATAACTTCGTTATCAAGATGTGCTTTGACTGGTTTTTGGGGGGTTGCATACGCTTTTCCTTTTTCAGGGTAAGTGTATACGGGTTTGGTGGCTCCTCCAGACTGGCTGGAAGAGTTATTTTGACTCGACCCCTGCGTTTGTGAGGGGGAATCAGAGGAAGGTGAAGATAATGAGTTGTATATCCATATTATGAATAACATTAATATACTAGCCCCTAAAATTATCCAACCAACATTTTTTAGAGTTTTTAGGATTTTTTTCATGTTGTTTTTCTGTTAAACAATGAACCTAATCCTCCCAGGATTTTTTCTGCATCTGTAATCTCGAAGATTTTTTTAGAAACATCTAAACCGTTTGCAAGAGCAACAGCGTTTGCTGCTGCTTTCATTGTCATCTTTGGGTTTGCTGTTTTCATTTTTGCTATGGCTAGAGCCATTTTCGCAGACTCATACATTTTTTCAGATGCATCTTGGGCTTTTTTGCCCATTGTGAGATCTGGTAATTCAAATTCACCAATTCGAAAACCAGTTTCTTCTTCAAGAGTGCTTCTACCCACAGAAATCTTATTTGCAATATTTTGAGCCGCTTTTTCTTTGTTACCTGTCCAATAGTCGGCTTCCTGTTTTGACAACTCATCACAAAGAATCATACCTACTTTTGCCCAGACTTTCATGGCAGAAGCCAAAGGGTTCTCTGAAAAAATCTTTATTAAGGAATCTTTTTCCTCATCTATGTAAATAGGTAATACCCATTTTGCATACATGGGTTGAGAATTTGTTCCCACTTCCACAACTTGATTTTTTAGATTTTCCGCATCTTTTAATTTTACAAATTCTTCTTGGGTTTGAATCCCCGAAGATGTGAGATAGAACGGTGCGTCCGTTCTGATCTCTCCTGAGATTTTATTGAAAATTCCTTTCCAAAATAATCCTGAGCCATGCGCAGAGATTTTTCCAGAAAATTGATTCATACTGATGCTTTTGATAAAAGCATCATTGTATCCAAATCCATAGGAAAGGATCAATAGAATGGTGCCTATCGACAATAACGATAGTGCAACGGTGAGAAATACTTGCATAATTTTCCTCCTTTTTTTGTATTGTGTATTGTTTTTTTTTGAATTTTTCAGGAATAACTCCCCATAAATGTTTACCCGGCCTTCACCAGCATAAACATTATTTGAGGAATTATCTTTTGAAATTTAATTCAAAAAGAGTCAAAACCACCAATTGTCAAAGAACTATTTACCTATATATTGTATCATACTATAACAAAAAAGTCAACCTTTTCAGGCTGACTTTTTTGTTTATTTTGTAGATTTTTAGTCGTGTTTTAGAGGAGTTTCTAGATATTCTTTTTCAAAGAATGCTTTTCTCACCAACATAACAAAGATAAGTATCAAGAAGATAAGGATAAGCCATTGTAGTAAAGTCGAAGGCATAAATCCACAAGATGTTTTTGATCCAATAACAGAAGCAGACAAAGCATTTGCTCCTAATCCGTCTGAAAGAGTTGTTTTTGTTGAAGTACTATTTGTAGATTTTGCTGTACTTGCTTTTGCTGTTGAGTTTGTTTTTGGAGCAGAAGATACTGATGTATTTGATGTAGATTTTGTTGTATTCGCAGAAGTGTTTGTATTTGAGAATAAAACATTGTTTGGATTTTGAATAACAGAGAAAGCCACACCGTTTGAAGTTCCACCTCCATAATTTGGATTAAATACACTGATTGTGTGATTTCCTGGATTTGTAAGTAAGGTTCTATTTACTACTGCTGTCAAACGACCAGAATTGTAGTATGTTGTCGGCAAGAAAGTATTGTCCCAAACAACAATAGAGTCAGAGTTGAAGTTTGAACCATTTACTGTGATAGTAGATGCATCTGTTCCAGAGTACAAAGAATTTGGATTTACAGAGTAAACAATAGGGGATGAATAATTTTGGTTATTATTCCAGTTGTTATTGTTATTATTGTTCCAGTTATTGTTATTGTTGCTTGAGTTACTACTATTTTCTAAAAGGTAGAAACCAGTATAAGCAGACGCTTTCGGCGCAAAAACACCCAAAGACACAACCAATAATGCTCCAAAGACAAAAGATATTAAGTTTTTGTTATTTTTCATATTCATACCTATAGTATAGCATTTTTAAATAAAAATGTCAAGCCCTATAGGGGGTTTAAAAATAAGAGTTTTTTGAGGTGTGCTGGGAGGGAGACTTGAACTCCCAAGGGTTGCCCCACTAGTTCCTAAGACTAGCGCGTATACCAATTCCGCCATCCCAGCGTTTTCATATAATAACAGATTTTTAAAAAATAATCTAGATTTAGTTTTTGTATTAAAAGGAGATAGTAAAAGTGCGGAGGGTTCCCCTCCGCCTACTCCGTCTAAGCTTTTCATTCTTTTTAGTCTTGTAAATTATTATTTATATTTGTTATAATATAAATATATTATTAATAATAATTTTTAAAATATATGGCAAAAGGAATGGGGGCTCGTAAAGAAACTAAAAAACCTAAAAAAGCTGCAAAGAAAAAATAAAAACAAAACACGTCGTTTGACGTGTTTTGTTTTTATTGCATTAAAATTACAAGAGTTTATAATATAAATATGCACAATATGGAAGGAAATTTTTTAAATAATAATCAAAACAAAAAGATAGAATATATTCCCGTGGATGATTTTGATGAGGGTGCGGATATCGATACAGGGGAATTAGATGATGCTACTGGTCAACGTATCGTTGCTAGATACAAAGACCTTTCAGATGCAAAAGAAGATTTTAAGATCAGCGATGATTTAAAAAAAGAAATATTGAATGCAAAAAGAGGACCGATTTTTATCGGAGATGCATTTTCTAAGACAAATGAAATAGATGAAAAAACAAAAGCCGAGAGAAGAAGAAAGGGTCTTTGTGAGAATTGTGGAGGGGATCCGTGTCGTACGGATTGTGATTATAGATAATTATTAGTATAAAAATTATATTATGGAAAAGAAAAATTTTGTTTTAGCTTTGGTGGTGATTTTGTTGGTTGGGGGAGTGTTTGGTTTTATTTTAGGTAAAAATAATAAAGTAGACAATATACCAGAAGACAAGGTTGTTATGATAGACGGAGAAAATACTCCAAAAGAAGAAGAGAAAAAAGACGACGTGGTGATAAAAAAACCAGCACCACAAGTTCCAAAAGAAGACGAGCCTGTCGCTTGTACTGCGGATGCGATGATGTGCCCTGATGGAAGTTATGTAGGGAGAGTAGCTCCTGATTGTAATTTTGCTATGTGTCCTGTGCCGGCGGGAGTGGTAGAGAAGACTTTGTCTGTGGGAGAAAGTCTCGAGGTGGGAGGTACAAAGATGAGATTTGAGGGAGTGAAGCAGGACTCTAGGTGTTATCTTTATGAAAATTGTATTACAGTAGTACGTCCAGATGCTTTTGTAATTTATGTTTCTTTTGAGGGAGTTATGAGTATTATCCCTATGGAGATGGATTGGGTAAATCCTTATATTTTTAGAAATAAAAAAATACAAATAATAGGGGTACAACCAGCAAAAACTATTAAAGGCATGTTCTCACAAGATCAATACAAAGTGACTTTTAGAATTGAATAAAATGATAGAAATCAAAGATCCGATACAAAGCGTTGAAAATATCGTCAAAGAAGTACATGACAATACTAGTAAATACACTCAGCCTGTTTTGGCTAAATATCCGCTACTTTTTGCATTTTTGGTGGTTTTTAGTGTGAGTATGATTATGAAGGGTTTTGGAGATGTGATAAATCAAATTAACATATTTCAACAAAAACCTTGGCTTTTGTTTGTTTTAGGTATTTTTCTTTTAACTCTTACGGGATCTTTGTATAAATGGTTGGATAAGAGTAGTAAATAAAAAGCATCCTTCGGGATGTTTTTTATTTACTAAATTTTGTTTTTTCTGTTATGATGTATTTATGAAAGTAGATTCTATTAAATTTTTTAAGGGGATTGTGGGGGAGGATCCTTCGCTCTTTGACGGTATTCCACAAATAGCTTTTATTGGGCGTTCGAATGTCGGTAAATCAAGTCTTATAAACTCTTTGACGGGGAGTAACGTTTCTCGTACGAGTAGTTTCCCAGGCCGTACTCAAGAGATAAATATTT
Organism: uncultured Candidatus Saccharibacteria bacterium; assembly: GCA_964384975.1. Lineage (GTDB taxonomy): Bacteria > Patescibacteriota > Minisyncoccia > Phycocordibacterales > UBA9973 > UBA9973. The sequence goes on along the minus strand of CAYLLX010000006.1, from coordinate 3,715 downwards.
TTCTAGTAAATAGAAAGTTTTATTTTGTAGACTTGCCCGGATACGGATATGCAAAGACTTCAGTCGAAAAAAGAGGAAATCTTTATGATCTGATAGACGGATATTTATTTAATAAAAATTTTAATCAAAAAAAGGTTGTGTTGATTGTGGATTCTTTTGTTGGTATGACTGATAAAGATATCGCTATGTATCAAGAGCTCGTAAATAATAAAAAAGATTTTATTATCGCTTTGTCCAAGATAGATAAACTCAATCAGTCCGAATATCAAAAAAGCCTAAGAGAAATAAAAAAAACAGTAGGCGAGCATCCTATTTTTCCTTTTTCTTCTAAAAATAAAAAAGGCCTCAAAGAAATATTAAATGAAATTTTAAAATAATCTGTAGACGTCGGACGTCTACAGATCAAACCAAAACGACTTGGGGGCCGAGCTCCCAAGTCGTTTTGGTAAATTTTTCTTTTGTAAATTTTGTTTTTTAAGTATAATATAATTATGTATATGGGATTTAATAAAAATATTTTAAAATTTAGACTTTATTTTTTTATTGTATTGTTTGTTTTGCTTGTACCTCTGAATTCTTTTGCTTCTGATAGGGATTATGTAGAGGGAGAATATATCGTAAAATACAAAAATTCCGAAAATAAAAGAACTTTAAATAATAAAAAACAAAAATTAGAGAATGTTTCAAATTTAGAAAATATAGAAATAAAAGAATCATTCGAAGATTTGAATCTTTTGTTTATCAAAACAGAAAATATAGAAAATAAAGAAGAAGTTGTTTCTTTTTTGAGTACAGATTTGGATATCGAATACATAGAGCCGAATTATATAAGGACGATAAATACTTTTGATATAGATGACACACACAAAGACTTGCTTTGGGCTTTGCATAATACAGGTCAAGAAATAGACGGAGATGCGGGTGCTATCTCGGGTGCGATAGATGCGGATATAGATGTACCAGAAGCTTGGAGTATAAGCGAGGGTGCGGGATCAAATATTGTCGTCGCTGTGATTGATAACGGTGTTGCTTATACGCATCCGGATTTGATAAATAACATGTGGGACGGGGTGAATTGTAAAAGTGATACGGGAATATTTTTAGGGGATTGTTTGCACGGGTATGATTTTTTTAGTGATGACAAAGATCCTTTGCCTGCTTTGAACAATAATCACGGTACGCACGTCGCAGGGATAATCGGGGCTCTGAAAAATAATGCTTTGGGTGTGGCGGGTGTTGCTCCGAATGTAAAAATAATGGCGATACGGGCAGGGACGGGTGGTACTATAACTTTGGCGAATTTAATAAAAGCTATAAACTTTGCAAGAGAGAACGGAGCACATATTATAAATGCGAGTTTTGGAGGAGCTGGTTTTTCACAAGCAGAGTATGATGCTATTGAAGCTTTTGGTGCTGGGGGAGGTTTGCTTGTAGCGGCTGCGGGTAATAGTACGAGTTCCAATGACGAGAATCCTATTTATCCTGCTAGTTATGATTTATCAAATATTATATCAGTCGGTGCAACAGATCAAAATGACGAAGTCGCTTCTTTTTCTAATTATGGAGAAAGTGTAGATATCGGTGCTCCGGGGGTAAATATATATAGTACTTTTACAGGAGATAATTTTGCTTTTGCTAGCGGGACTTCTATGTCTACCCCTTTTGTTGTAGGACTTGCGGGGCTTCTTTGGGGATATCAAGAAAGTTTTTCTTTTTTAAATATTAAAAATTTGATTTTAGATTTTGGAGAAAACAAAGAGTCTTTGAATGCTTTTTTTAATGGAGGCAAAAGGATCAATTCACTCAGGTCTCTTTTTGGAGCAAATATTTTAGGTGCAGAAAATATTTATGAGGCTTCTGTTGTGGGGGAGGCAGAGGGTCAGTATACTTTGGAAGTTAAAAATATTTTTAGAGAAGCGATAGATGGTGCTTCTGTGGTGATTGAAAATGTTCTCTCTTCGGATGAAGAAATACTTTTAGCTTCGGGTGTTTTAAGTGAGGCCAAGAGTACGTTTGAATCTTCTGCGAATGTGGCTATCGAAGAAGAGGAAGAAGAGCCTCCTGTCGAAGAAGAAATTATAGAAGAAGAGGAAGAGTTGGAGGAAGAAATAATAGAAGAGCAACAAGAAGAAGTTCCTGTTGTTGTTCCTCGTCGTGGTGGAGGAGGTGGGGGAGGGGGAGGAGGAGGTTCTTTCTCGCCTGCTCCTGTTGCAGTAAATACAAATTTACCTTTGGAAAATTTACCTATAGTAGGGCCTGTTGTTTTTGAGATGCCTTTGGATTGTGAAACAGGATATTTATTTAGTCCTTCTACGGGAGCTCCTTGTAAGATGGACGTGGTGCCTGTTAGATATCTTTTTACAAATGAGAATACAAATAATACAAATATCAATATAAATAAAAATCTTTGTGTTGTTGGATTTACTTTGAGACAAGGAAGTAGAGGGGAAGACGTGAAATGTATGCAAAAGATTTTGGGAATAAAAGATGATGGAGTTTTTGGTGCTCAAACAAAAGGAGCGGTTATGTCTTTTCAAAGAAAAAATAACCTAACAGCAGACGGAATCGTCGGTCCAAAAACAAGAGTGTTTTTAAATAGATGATCTATGGTTTTGTAGACTTCGTCTGCAAAAATTGGGGAAAAATTAAATAAAAAAACAGCCAGTTCCGCTATGCGAAACTGGCTGTAAGCTGGTGAAAGCAGATTGTTTACCTTTTTGGGTAAATTCTCCATCCTTTCACAAAAAATTCCTTCCCAACCGCCCCTGTTTGGGGTTTGGCTAAATTCTTAGCCAGCTCGATATCGTTAGGATTTGTGAAGCTAACAAAAAATTCGATTTTACTGTCTAGGAATATTGTTCTTGTTATTAGGAAAACACTTTTTTTGTTCTCTTCCCATAGAAATCTTTCTACGGTTAAAGTTTTCCCTTCAAATATTTTTACGAATTTATCTAACTCATAAAAAGTTTTTGGGGAAAAGAAATAAGACCCTAAGCACCATCCAAATCCGAACAGTCCCAAAAGGAATGCCCATAAATGAATATCCCACGGTGTGGAAATGTTCATCCCTGATAAATCAAGGATCAGGGGTAACATCATTACAATCATCCCAATTGCAATGTAAAGAAATTTTTTCTGATACATTTTGTTTTTTACGTTAACGCTTTACCACCATGGTAGAGCATAGAAGATACAAAATAGCTTTATATACTCTATGCTCTACCCTAAAAACAAAATTTTATTCAAAGAACTGTTTACCTATATAGTATAGCATATTTAATCTAAAAAGTCAATAGCTATAAAATACACAGAAAATAATGGTTTTTTTGTTTTTTGCTCCTTATTTTCTAGCTTTTTGTGATTTTTCTGTTATATTTAATCTATGAGTTTATCAATCGGAATCGTAGGTTTGCCAAACGTGGGTAAGTCCACGCTTTTTAACGCTTTAACAAAAAAATGCGTTCCAGCAGAGAATTATCCTTTTTGTACTATTGACCCTTCTGTCGGTATTGTACCTGTGCCGGATGCGCGCCTCTATCAGCTTGCAGAATTTTCAAAAACAAATAGAACAATACCCGCAGTTATAGAATTTGTAGATATAGCGGGGCTTGTCGAAGGTGCGAGTAAGGGAGAAGGTTTGGGTAATAAATTTTTAGCAAATATTAGAGAGACGGATGCGATACTGCACATGGTACGACTTTTTCCTATTGCAGGT
>CAYLLX010000005.1:15676-17935 GCA_964384975.1 uncultured Candidatus Saccharibacteria bacterium | reverse complement strand
TCCAAGAAAGGAATCATAGAAGTTGCTATAGAATAAGCTTGATTTGTAGACACATCAATAAAATCAACATTATTTTTATCTACCAAACCTGGTTGAGTTTTTACTCTAGCTGTAACTTTTTGTTCAGTTATTTCACCTTTTTCATTATAAAGAATACCACCGTGAGCTATATTGTATTTTTCTTCTTCCAATGCATTCAAATAAACAACTTCAAGTTGCCAAGTGCAAAATAAGACCAATGTTTGGACCTTCTGGTGTGTGTATAGGACAAACTCTACCATAATGAGAAGGATGCACATCACGAACTTCAAGACCTGCTCTATCACGAGTCAAACCACCCGGACCCAAAGCAGAAAGAAGTCTTATGTGTTCCATTTCACACAAAACATTTTCTTGAGACATGAATTGTGACAATTGGTTTGTAGTGAAAAACTCCTTTATACGAGCCTGGAGGGGGCGTTGATTTATTATTTGTACAGGCAAAGCTGTATCTACATCAACAGTAGACATTCTGTCTTGAATATTTCTTTTTATTTGCATCATTCCTGTTCGGAATTTTTGTTGCAACATCTCACCAACAAAACGCACTCTTCTTTGTCCCAAGTGATCTATATCATCCGCTTTTGAAAGAGGGTTTTGATTTAAATCAACAATATGTGTCAAAATAGTAACAATGTCTTCTTTTGATAAAGTACGACGAGCAAGCTCATCTTTATCCATAGACTTACTAAAACGATCATTAAAGCGAAATCTACCAACCGGAGAAAGATCATACTTTTCAGCAGTAAATAAAGAATCTATATATTCTCTAGCGTTTTCAGCTGCAGCCATATCTCCGTCTCTAAGTCTTTTATAAATATCTATATATGCATCATTTACATTTTTTGCTGGATCCTTTGCCAAAGAAACACGAATTGTTTCTTCCCAAACAGGATTACCACTAAATGCTTTCAACATTTCTTCATCAGTAGTGAAACCCATAGCACGCAAAAGAGCAGTTGCAGGGAATTTTCTTTTCTTGTCTATTCTCACATAGATAACTCCATCTGGTTCAGACTCAAGCTCTATCCAAACACCACGCGCAGGTATTATTTTTGCACCAAAATATTTTTTACCTTTATTTTCTACATCCAGAAAAAATACACCAAAAGAACGCGCCAATTGAGGCACGATAACACGCTCAACTCCATTGATGATAAAAGTACCATGAGAGGTCATCATAGGAATTTCTGACATAAAGATCTCTTGTTCTTTTGAAGTACCAAGGATTTTATTTGTCAATTTCACACGAGCTTTTATAGAAGCCTCGTAAGAAACTTTATTTACTTTTGCATAGTTTTCATTTCCTTTTGGTTCACCCAAAGAAAAAGAGGAAAATTCTAATTGAAACTTTTTACCAGAATAATCCTGTATCGGAGAAAATTCTTTGAAAACTTCTTTTACTCCTTCTTCTAAAAACCACTTGTAGGACTTTAGTTGTGGTTCTATTAGATTAGGGAATTCTATTAATGGTTTTTTGTATCTTGAAAAATACTTTTTTGGACGCTTGGTGTCTTTTTGCATATTTTTTATTAAAATATGTCCAAAAAATAAAAACAAAAAATAAAGCTATGAGCTTTTATTTCTACCTTTATATTTAATTCGGACGATGATTAATTATTGTTTATAAAACCTAATAATAAAACATAAGAGTACATCCGAAACTCAATCATTTACTCGATATAAAGTATACTCCAAAACAACAAAAAAGTCAAACAAAAAGCCGTGAAATCTATCCCACGGCTTTTTACCAATAATTTTACTTCAAAGATTTTAAAAGGGGTCATACACGATTTCCCCAATAAAATCATCTTCTTCGGCATACTCCCTTATGGGTATTGCCAAAAATTCAACCTGCTCCCTGGGTATTTCGTCCCAAGTAGAATTACTGCTTGGTTGGAAACAAAAGCATTCACCGCTTGTGTCAAGAGATAAAATCTTTTTTCCCTGAAAATTCCACAGAGTGCGGTCTTTTAGAAGTCTAGGCATTGCACAGCCCAGATTAACCCCCTTGTTTTTTATTGAAAAACTTCTAATCTCTTTATCAGAGAGAGAAGAATCCAATAATGGGTACAAAAATATTCTGTATCCATTGTATTCGAGCTCCATTGTTTTTAAGCCAATTTTTGAAACCTTAAAAAGCCTCAAAAAATAGTTAAAAACAAGAGCATTTATAAAAAAGTAGAACTCTTTCATACTTGTTTTCCTCCACTTTAATTA
>CAYLLX010000005.1:0-15666 GCA_964384975.1 uncultured Candidatus Saccharibacteria bacterium | reverse complement strand
CCAAGTTTCCATTTTTCGATTTTTTTATGATCTCCCGAAAGCAATACTTTTGGCACTTTATATTTCTCCGCTAGGCAAGGCCTAGCGGAAAAATATCTCTTTTTAAAAAATAAATAAAATTTCTTTCTCAAGATTAAGAATACCTTGTATATCTTTCATTTGGGTATTTTCTTCTCCAAGAAGCAACCAAATAACAGCCATTACATAATTTCTAAATAAAACTACGTTTGGAAGCGCTTCATGTTCCATAGCATTAAGTGGTCGAACTTTTTCATACTCGCTTAGATAGTATTTCATCGCTTCTGTTCCTTGACTATAGAGGATATTCCATAAACTGTACCCTAAACACACAATTATTGGAGAATATTTAAGATCATCAAAATCAATAATTCCATTTATTTTATTATTTTTAGTTATTACATTCCCATCAAAATCAATATCTAAATGATTGTATCCATAAGGAAGATTTGAGCCAAGAGGATAATTATATTTTTTTATTCTTTCTATTAATTCTATGACTTCTTGACTTTCATTTGGTATTTTGTTTATCTTAGAAGCAAAACGATCATGTAAGTCAACCCACAAATTGTTTGTCCCAGGATTTAATTTTGCAAATTCTACACCAAGTAAATGAATTTTTGCTTGGATTTGAGCCAACTCAGAAATTAAATCATACGATGGTTTTGTTGTGATGCTTTTACCCTCAACAAAGTCCATTAAAATAATCTGCCATCTTTTGTTGTCTATTTCAAGAACAGTAAGCTCTTCACCAATATGGTTTTTATATATAATTGGAATTGGTATGTCGTGTTCACGTAAATAATCTTGAAATTTTATTTCAAAAATAATATCCTCATCTTTTTTACCTTGTGCATATACTCGTATTACATACTTTTTATTATTATTCTCAACAAAAGCAGAAGAATTTTCTATTCCTTGTTTTATTGGTTCAAAAGTAAAATTCAAAATATTATATGCTTTTAATATGTTATTTAGTGTTTCTTTGTTAAGATTTATTTGATTTTCAGGGTTTAATTTCATGTAATTTATTTCTAAATAAAAATAAGAATAGAATATCTTTCCGCTAGGCCTTGCCTAGCGGAAACTAACGATGTGAGTTTTTCCATTCATCTATGTCTTTGTGGTTGCCTGACAAAAGGACTTTTGGTACTTTGTATTTTTTTATTTTTTTATTTTGAATATTTTTACCACTAAACGGATATTCTAAAACTTCTGGACGTGTGTATATTTCCCCGCTTGATACCCTCTCTTCTTCCAAAGATTCATACTTACCTAAAACACCCTTCACCTGACGAGAAATACAATCTATCAAAACCATAGCTGGTAGCTCTCCCCCAGTCAAAACATAATCCCCGACAGATACATCTTCTGCTTTAAAAATCTTCTTTACCCGAGCATCGATGCCTTCATATCTTCCAGAAATAAAAATGATATCTGTGTATTTTTTAGTGACCAAGTTTTTTGCATACGAAGTTGTAAATTTCTCCCCCGCTGGAGCAAAGTTTATAATTTTAATTTTTGTATTTTTTTTCTTGGCTATTTTTTTGATTGCTTGCTCTATGGATTTGATCATAGGCTCTGGACGCAAAACCATACCTGGACCTCCTCCATAAGGCCTATCATCTATTCTTTTTTTAGGAGGACAAAATTTCAAAGGATTATAAAAATCTATCTTTATCTTTTTCTCTTTTATAGCTCGCGCTAAAATAGACTCATTTAAATATGAGTCAAACATTTGCGGAAAAATTGTAACAACATGAAAATGCATAAAATTATAATACCATAAAAAACAAAAATCCCTGCATTTTAAATGCGGGGATTTTTGATGAAGTTTTAAATTATATTCCTTTCAAATCTTCCAATGCTTGATCAACTGTTTGTGTTGATGAAGACATTTGAGGTCTTACGCTTCCTTCTGGCTCGTTAATCTTTAGATTAACACGAGCATTATTCTTCATTCCGATTACTCTCAACAGAGTACGGATAGCTTTCGCTGTATTACCCATCCTTCCGATTATTTTACCCATATCAGCAGGGTTCACAGAAAGACTAATTAGTACTCCCATTTCATCGACAGTACGATCGATTTTAACATCATTCGGATTGTCTACTAGGGCTTTAATAATATATTCTAGAAATGCCTTATCAGTATCTTGCATATATTTATATTTCAAAATATTTTTAATGGATGCAGTTTTTCGACTAAAAATAACTGCTAATAACATTATAAACTTTTACAAAAAATTTTGCAAAAGAAAAACAGCTAATTTTATTTAGCTGCTTTTACTTCTTTTCTGCTTTTGGTTGGACTTTTTCTAGGTAGAACATTTTTCTTTTTACCTTCGATGATTTTTTCACCTACTAAAAAGTTGTGCACTGTGTCTGATAGTTGAGCACCTTTTGAAATAAAATCTTTAATCTTTGGAGCGTCAAATTTCTTTTCACCAGACTTTGGATCATAAAAACCAACAATTTCTTGAAATTTACCACTTTTTGTTGAGTTTTTTGAATCAGTCAAAACAACCCTGAAAGAAGGATTATGGACTCTACCGGTTCTTTGTAATCTAATTTTTAACATAAATTTAGTTTATCATAAATTATAAAAAAAGCAAATATGTGTTATTATCTATATATAAATGAAAAATATAAATAAAAAACATAAAAAAGTAGAAACCAACAGATTTCAAGGGATTATCAGCATAACCTCAAAAGGTACAGGGTACGTAGAAATACCTTCTTTCAAAGAAGACCCTGAAATAGATTACAAGCACTTACACACAGCACTTCATGGAGACATGGTAGAGATTATCCTGCATCCAAAAACAAACAAAAGGCAAACTGCAGAAGTAACAAATATTATAAAAAGAGCAAAAGAATCTTTTGTTGGTGTTATTGAAAAAGAAAATAATAACTATTTCCTTAAACCAGATGACACTCGCATGTATACCGATATATTACTACCTTTAGAAAAATTAAATAAATCAAAAGAAGGAGATAAAGTTTTTGTGAAAATAACTTCTTGGAAGGATTATCGTAAAATGCCTGAGGGTGAAGTTTTAAAAGTTTTAGGTAAAGCAGGAGACCACGAAGCTGAAATGCGTGCTATCGCCATAGACAAAGGTTTCACTCATAAACTAAACGAGGAAACAGAAAAAGAGGCAGGAAAAATACATGCGCAAGGTATTACAGAAAAAGACCTAGCGGGACGTAGAGATTTTAGAAATATTCTAACTTTCACAATAGACCCTAGTGATGCAAAAGATTTTGATGACGCTATTTCTTTTCAAGAAATAAAAGAAGGTCTATATGAAGTAGGAATACATATAGCAGATGTTTCTCATTATGTTAAAAAAGGTAGCGTTTTAGATGATGAAGCAAAAGAAAGAGGTACTTCTGTATATCTAGTAGATAGGACGATACCAATGCTACCTGAAATACTTTCAAACAATCTCTGCTCTCTCGTACCCAACGAAGACAGACTGACAATGAGTGCTGTTTTCTTGATGGACAAAAATGCACAAATCAAAGAAGAATGGTTCGGCAAAACAATAATACATTCAAAAAAAAGATTTACCTATGAAGAAGCCGAGGAAACAATCAAAGATAAAAAATCTTTCTTGCACAAAGAGCTAGATATTTTAAATAAAATGGCAAAAAAAATGACTGAGGATAGGATAAACAACGGAGCCATAACCCTAGAACAAGAAGAGGTTAAATTCGTCTTAGATGAAAATTTCTTCCCTATCAAAGTAAACAAAAAAGAAAGAGGTGATTCCAATAAGCTCATAGAAGAATTCATGCTTTTAGCAAATAAAAAAGTCGCTGAAAAAATAGCAAAAAATAATCCTAAAAATAGTGGTTTTATATATCGTATTCACGACGTACCACCAAAAGAAAAAATGGATGAATTGATATTATTTCTAAAAGGTATTGGTATTAAATTCAAAACAACAAATAATACAATAAATTCTTTTGAGCTAAATAAAATCATAAAAAACCTCGATGGTCATCTAGAAAAAGACTCTGTCAGTAGGGCTATTATACGATCGATGTCTAAAGCAATCTATTCTACACAAAACATAGGACACTACGGTCTTGCTTTTAAGCATTACACTCATTTCACTTCCCCTATCCGTAGATATCCAGACATCACAGTACACAGATTCCTAGAAAGTTTTTTAAATAAAAGAAAAATAACAGCAGAAGAAACAGTCGAGCTAATACAAATAGCTAGCAAATCTTCTGAACAAGAAAAAAGAGCTTCCGAAGCGGAAAGAGCTTCTATTAAATACAAACAAGTAGAGTACATGTCTACAAAAATAAATCAAAAATTTGAAGGTGTAATTTCTGGTATTGCAGAGTGGGGTATTTTTGTTGAAGAAAAAGAAACGAAATGCGAAGGTTTAATAAGAATAAAAGACATAGAAGATGATTACTATATTTTTGATGAAAAAAAATTACAACTCATAGGAAAGAAAAGCAAGAAAACCTACAAACTTGGAGACAAAGTTAAAATACAAGTAAAAAAAGTAGATTTAGAAAGAAAAACCATAGATTATATTTTTAGTTAAATAAAAATAAATGAGAAAAAAAATTACAAATATATTTTATTTTTTAATTGTTATTTTAATAGGTATTTTTTCTGTATTTTTGATAAGCAAAGTCTTGGGTTATACAAAAATAAACGAAACACAAAAAGAAAATAATATTAAAAAAATATCAGAAACAAAAAAAGATCCTGAAAAAACAGAATTTTATTTTATAAAAAACATAAACAAATTGCCCAAAATAAATGCTGACAGTTATATTGTGGGAGACTTGGATACGGGTGAAATAATTGTCAAAAAAAACCCTGACTCTATATATCCGATAGCTTCAGTTTCTAAAATGATGACTGCTTATGTGGCAAATGAAATAATGTCAGAAGAAGATATAGCAAAAGTGAGCAACAGGGCTCTTGCAACATACGGAACAAATGGAGGTCTCTATACAGGAGAAAAAATAAAAATAAAAGACTTGCTCTATCCCCTGCTTTTAGAATCATCCAATGATGCTTCAGAGGTTATTGCTGAACACTACAAAAGAGATGAATTTTTATATAAAATGAATTTAGCCACAAGGAATTTAGACCTTAAAAATACTTATTTCAATGACCCAAGTGGGCTTTCCAAAGAAAATACTTCAAATGCAAATGACCTATTTAAATTTACAGGTTATCTTTTTAAAAACCATCCAGAAATTTTAAACATATCAAAAACCCGTAGCTTCAATAATGGTAGAAAAATCTGGTATAGCATAAATCAATTTTTACGTGAAGACGGATACATAGGAGGCAAAAGTGGTTTTACAATACCAGCCAAACAAACTGTAGTTTCTGTTTTTTCTTTACCTTTGGCAGAAAATACAAATAGAAATATAGGTATAACGCTTCTTCAAAGTAACGACAGATACAATGATGTAAAAAACATATTAAAATTTTTAAAAGAAAATGTATATTATGGAGGAGAAAATGATGCTGATACTCTTTGGGTAAAACAAAAAGAAGATGCGATAGACCTCAGTGATCCAAACTTTGTACGTCTTGCTTTCGTAGGAGACATAATGCTTGCGAGAGGTGTACAGAATTCTGTGATGAAAAATTTTAATGGAGACTTCTCTTCCCTTTTTGAGAATCTTGGTATTTTAAAAAATAGTGATATTGTTTTTGGTAACCTCGAAGGGCCTGCATCTGATAAAGGCGCTGACTTAAAAAATCTGTATTCTTTTAGGATGAATCCTTCGATAATACCAGCACTCAGAGGGGCAGGATTTCATATTTTATCTTTAGCAAATAATCATATGGGAGACTGGGGACGTGAAGCACTCACAGACACAATGGAGCGATTAAAAGAAAATGAGATATATTACACAGGAGCAGGTTTCAATAAAACAGAGGCCGAGGAACCTATAATAATAGAAAAAAATAATATTAAAATAGGATATCTTGCTTTCACAGACAAAGGTCCAAACTGGCTTCAAGCAGGAGAAAAAGCTGGAATACTTCTCGCAAGTGATCCTCGTTTCAAAGAGATTATAAAAAATGCATCTGAAAAAGTTGACCACCTTGTTGTTAGTTTTCACTTCGGAGAAGAATATCAGAAAATTCACGACAAGAGACAAGAATTCCTAGCACATACGGCGATAGACAATGGAGCGAGAATAATAATAGGACACCACCCCCACGTATTGCAAGATTTTGAAATTTACAATAATGGTTTGATAGCTTACTCTCTAGGGAACTTTATTTTTGATCAACACTTCTCCGAAGCAACAATGCAAGGCATGTTGCTCGAAATAAAACTAGACAAATACGGCATAATATCAAATACAAAAAACACAGTAAAATTATCAAAAGCATTCCAACCAACCACAATACTAAAAGGCAAAGAAGAAAAGATAAGACTGAATCAATAAAAAAACAAGTTAAAAAACAAAAAACCTAGAAAGACTTTTTCTTTCTATGGTTTTTTGTATGCGGAGGGTTCCCCTCCGCATTGATATCCTGTCCTAGATTTAGTTGATTAATTTTTGTATAATTTACAAATGATTAAAAATATTATTCTTAAAAAAACAGAGAATTTTGTTAAGAAAAAACTCGCCAACGAAGGCACCGGTCACGATTGGTGGCATATTAAAAGAGTGATAAACAATGCTCGTTTAATAAACAAAACAGAGAAAGCTGATACATTTATAATCGAACTAGCATTATTGCTTCATGATATCGGAGATCGTAAGGTTATCAAAAAAGAAAATGATGATTATACTATTGCAGAAAACTTTCTAAAAAAACAAAAAATAAATAATGATTTAATAATAAAAATAATGTTTATTATTAAAAACATGTCTTTTAGCAAGTCTCTTAATAATAAAAAAGAAAATTTATCCAAAGAATTCCACATAGCTCAAGACGCCGACAGGTTAGATGCTATTGGTGCTATTGGTATAGCGAGAACATTTGCATACGGTGGGAATAAAAACAGACCATTATATGACCCGACGAAAAAAGCTCAAAAAATAAATACAACAAAAAATTACAGAAAACTCAACAGCTCTTCTTTTCATCATTTTGAAGAAAAATTATTACTTTTAAAAGATCTAATCAACACTAAAACGGCCAAGAAAATCGCAGAAAAACGACACAAGTATATGGAAAAATACACTGAACAATTTCTTGCTGAATGGGACGGCAAAAGATAAGTGATGCGGAGGGTTCCCCTCCGCAGGACCCTTCTTATTGTTTTTTATTTACTCACACAACAAGTTTTGTTATAATTTTTATATGACCACTAGAAAAATAAAATTTTCTTTTGCTGAATTTTATCATTTATACAACAGAGGAACTGATAAAAAACTAATTTTTAAAGATAAAGAAGATTATACTCATTTTTTATTTTTAATGTACATATGCAACACAACTAGAAGTATTGAATTAAGAAGAATTGATAAAAAATTTGATCGACAAGAAACTCTTGTTGATATTGGTGCTTATTGCTTAATGCCAAATCATTTTCATATTCTTGTTCGTGAAAAAACAGAAAATGGAATTTCTAAATACATGTTAAAGTTACTAACTTCATATACAATGTATTTCAATAAAAAGCACAACAGAACAGGAACATTATACGAAGGGGTTTTCAAATCAACTCATGTAAACACTGATGAATATTTAAAATATTTATATTCATATATACATTTAAATCCTGCAAAATTAATAGACAAAAACTGGAAAGAGAATAAAGACAGGCAAACACATGAATTATTAAAGTATGCTTACTCTTATCCTTATTCAAGTATACAAGAATATAATAATTCAAAATTTAATATCGTAGACCCAAAACAATTCCCTGTTTATTTTAAAAACCCAAATGAACACAAAAAAGAACTTTTTAACTGGTTAAATTTAAATAAAAATATTTATTAAATAAAGAATGCGGAGGGGAACCCTCCGCATTCTTTATTAATTTGTTTTTATTTCGCAAAAGCTTTTGCTTCGTCGAATTTTACTGAGAGGAGTTTTGAGCCTCCGTCTGCACCTACTGTGACGCCGTACAATATACCTGCACGAGACATAGTCTCTCTGTTGTGAGTTACTACTACGAGCTGTGATCTAGAACTAAGTCTTTCTAACATATCTCCATATTTTCGAGAATTCGCTTCGTCTAGCGCCGCATCTGTTTCGTCTAAAATCAAAAATGGAGGCGGATTTACTTGAGACATAGCAAAAAGCAAAGCAATAGAAGTCAAAGACCTCTCTCCTCCTGAAAGAGCATGAAGTTCTTTGACTTTTTTATGAGGCAAAGCCACATCAATCTCTACTCCGTGCTCAAAAACGAGCTCATTATCCCCTTCTCCTTCTTCATCATTTTTCTTCTTTTTATGCTCTGCAACAACAGACAGAAAAGCTTCTCCTCCTCCAAACATCAAAGCAAAAAAGTCTTGAAATTCTTTGTTTATTTTCTCTATTCCTATTTTAAATTCTTTATCTATTTTATCTTTCAAATCTGCAATAATATTTTTTAAAGATTCAATACTTGTTTCTAGGTCTTCGAGTTCTTTTGCTAAAAATGCATCACGGTGTGACATATCTTCATATTCTTTCAATAAGTCTGACCCACTAGAGAGTCCTGACTCTTCTAATTTTATTTTAATACGTTCTATCTTTCTCTTCTTGTCTTCTTGTTCGAGACGGTCGATATTTATATCTGTATCAAAAAATTCTAAATCAATTATATCATTGCCTACCAAAGCAATACCTTCATTTATTTCCATTTGTAAAGATTCCTCTTCCTTGACTAAATTCTCCTCTTTTAAACTAAGCAAATTCAAAGATGAAGAAAGTTCATTTTGCTTGAAACGCAAATCATAACTTTCCTTCTCTGCCAAACGACGCTTTTCCAAATCAGAACTAATTTTATTTTTCAAATTAGCGATATTTTGAGAAATATTTATTTCTTCATTTTGTATTTTTCTAATCTCTTCGTGTAAATTCTCTAAATCTTTCTTAAGACTTTCGATTTGCCCTCTGTCTATTTTAACCTCTTCTCTTGTTTCATTTTTTACTTCTGTAAAAGAAAGTTTTACTTTTATTTTACTCAAAGTATTATTTATATTTTTAACAATATTTAAAATATCGAAAACATTGTCTTTTTCTTCTATTTCTCTAATATTTGCCTCAAAGGTTAAAACAAAATCCTCTAATTCACTACGCAAAAAAACAACATTTTCCTCTTTTTTTATTTCAGTTTTTGGATTTTCTAATGCCAAAATACGTCTTTCCTCAAAATCAATCATTCCTTCGATTCTTCCGATTTTCCTCTCTAAATCATTTTTGATATTATTTAAATCTTTTGATTTTTGTTCCAGTATATATATCTCTTTTTCATCTTCGCTTTGTATATTGTTCTCTTGTAAAGAATTAAATTCATTTATTTTATTTATTATAAGCTCAAGCTCATTTTGAATTTTACTTTTTTCTTGATTCAAAAAATTCCTATCTTTTTTCAAAAGAGTTTTTTGTTTATTTATATATTCTTTATATAAAACTACGAGTTCTAAACGAAGCTCTTTTGCTTTTTCGTATTTTTCAACTTGTTTTTTGAGATAATTTAAATGTGGAGCATTTTCCCTGCGTAGCAAAGCAACCTCTTTCATGTTGTTAGAAGTTTTTTCGAGTTTTCTTTCAGATTCTTTTATTTTATGTTGATATATTTTCAAACCCAAAGCATCTTCTATCATTTCTCTTCTTTCTTTTGCGGAGGCATTCAAAACTCTGTCTGCTTCTCCTTGAGATATTATATGATGACCTGAAGATCCGATATTTAAAGAAGACAAAACATTGTGTATGTCTTTGAGACGCACCTCACTACCATTTAAAATATATTTATTATAGCCATCAACATAAACTTCTCTACCGATAGATATCGTATCAAAATTTAAACCAACTAATTCTCCATTATCATTTATTAAATGAAAAACTCTGTCTTTATTATTAAAATAAATATTTACACTTGCTTTTGTGCCTTTGGGTAATATTTTAGAACCCTTAAAAATAAGATCAGAACCTGCTTTTCCACGCATAGATTTGATAGACTGTTCTCCTAAAACAAAACGAAAAGCTTCTACTACGTTTGATTTACCTGAGCCATTTGGACCAACAACAGAAACAACGGGACTCAAAAAATCCAAATTTGTTTTTTTGGCAAAAGATTTAAAACCATTAATTTCCAAAGACTCTAATCTCATATTAATCTAACCAATTTTTTACTTGTAAAGCAGACAATGCGGCTTTTTGTTCAGCCTCTTGTTTAGACTTACCTTTACCAGAGGCAATCAAGTCTCCACCAAAAAAAATACCTACAGTAAAATGCTTATCATGATCAGGTCCTGCTTCAGATAAAACCCTATAAGAAGGAGTTATTCCAAAAAACTCTTGAGATTTTTCTTGCACCAAACTCTTTGAGTCTCTCCAAAGTTTTTTATTTACTATTTCATCAGTCCTAGGAAGCAGTGTTTTATTTACATATTCATTGGCAACTTCATAACCTTGATCCAAATACAAAGCTCCTACGTATGCCTCATACGTATTGGCTAGTATGTATTGTCTTGCTTTACCTGTATCTTTAGACTCCCCCTTTGAAAGCAACAGAAAGTCATTCATATTTTCTTCTTTTGCAATTTCAGAAATTATAACAGCATTCACCAGAGCAGAACGTATCGCTGTGAGTTCTCCTTCAGCATAGCTTGTATATTTTTTATACAGAAAACTCGTTACTACTAACTCCAAAACAGCATCTCCTAAAAACTCCAGTCTTTCGTTGTGAGAAAGACCTAGATTTGGATTTTCGTTTATATATGAGCGGTGAATAAATGCTTGTTTGAGCAAGTCTTTATTTTTAAAATTTATATTTGTTTTTTTCTCAAATTCTGTAAAGTCTATCATTTTAGTATTTTATATTTTAATTATTTTTTGGATAATATATTTATCGCTTTTGCTATCAGGGGTATTATGTCTTCATAGATACGCAATTCTGGTATTTGACTCAAAGGGAACCACCTAGCACTATCGAGTCCTCCACTCTCCCCTAAAGTTAGTTCTTTATACTCAGCAGAAGCCAAATAATAACTCACACATTTGAGCATCTTACCATTTTCAGGATGTTTAGCCACGTATTTATTTTCTCCAATTTTTTCTTCTATTGTTATATCCAAACCTATTTCTTCTTTTATCTCTCTGATTGTTGCTTCTTCTTCATTTTCCCCAGCTTCTATTTTACCTTTCGACAAAGTCCAATAGCCAAAAACATCATGCACAAGAGCTAGATAAATAACTCCATCTTTTTTACTATAAACCAAAGCTCCTCCTAGTATTTGTTTTGGTAATTTTTCAGGATCAACAACTTCTTCTGTTTTTTTCTTTTTACTCTTTTCGTCTTTACCAGGTTCACCCATCTCTTTATAAACAGAACCCAAAACTCCATTAACAAATTTAGAAGAGTTATCTCCACCAAAAGTTTTAGCTAATTCGATAGATTCATTGATAGCAACCTTAGGAGGGACATTTTTCCTATCACCAAAAAGCAACTCAAAGAGTCCTATTCTTAAAATATTTCTATCAACAACAGAGATTTTATCCAAAGGCCAGTCAGGTGCGGCTTTGGATATTATTTCGTCTAAAATGCTTCTTTTTTGTAAAACTCCATTTAATAAATCAAATACAAAAACATCATCCTCTAAACCAGGAGCGAATTCTGCCAAATTACGTTTAACGATATTTTGCAAGTCAACTTCTTTTAAACCGTTGAAATCCCACTCGAAAAGCGTTTGCAAAACTATTGATCTTGAAAGGTGCCTATTAGCCATAAAATAAAAACGTTAAAAATTAAAAACAGCTAAATGTATTATTTAGCTGTTTCTTTAGCCTTAGTTTTGTTTTGTTTTTTCTCAACTTTTTTAACTAAGTCTAAAACCAATCTCCCACGATAAAAACCACAAGTCTTACAAACTGTGTGCTTTTTTTTCAAAGCAGTACAATTTGTACACTTTACAAAGCTAGAGCTTTTTAAAGCGTGATGTGAACGTCGGTTCGCTGTATGAGATTTTGTGTGTCGCATTCTTACTACCATAAATAAAGTATAGCATATTAAAATATTAAAAGCAACAAGCCTTATATTAAAAATAAACTAGCAAAAATTGTATAAAATGCTACTATTAAAATAATATGAATCCCGTTAGATATTTTAAAATAATGGGTAGTAATTAAATAAAGTTGAGAGTTAGTAATAACGTGAATAAATATTATAAATTAATCAAAAATATCTATAATAGAAGGGATGAATCCCGTTAGATATTTTAAATAACGGGGATAAATAGTGTAGTGTATTTAGAAAAAATAGCATATATATATTATAAATTAATCAAAAATATCTAACGGGATGAATACAGAAAATTTAAACAACAAAAGACACACTTTAGCACACCTTTTAGCTGCTGCTATTTTAGAGTTATATCCTGATACTAAAAACACAATAGGACCAGCTGTCGAGAATGGATTTTATTATGATTTTGACTTCTCTTCCCCTATTTCAGAAAAAGATTTACCAAAGATAGAAAAAAAAATGAAAGAAATTCTCAAAAAATGGGACTCTTTCAGTCATGAAGAAAAAACAAAAGAAGAAGCTTTGGCTTTTTACCAAAACAATACTTACAAAAAAGATTTAATCGAAGAAATAGATCAGAAAAAAGAAATTATAACTTTTTACACTATTGGGGATTTTACTGACCTTTGTAGAGGAGGGCACATAGAAAATGCAAAAGAAATACAAAGTGATTCATTTGTTTTAGATCGCACAGCGGGAGCATATTGGCGTGGAGATGAAAAAAACAAAATGCTTACTCGTATATACGGACTTGCTTTCGAAAATAAAGAAGAGCTCGACGCATACATAGAGCAAAGAGAAGAAGCTAGAAAAAGAGATCATAAAAAAATAGGAAAAGAATTAGACTTGTTCACTTTCTCTGAACTTGTCGGTGCGGGGCTACCATTATTCACCCCAAAAGGAACAAAAATTCGAGATTTATTAGATGGTTTTGTTTGGGAACTTCGTCAAAAAGTTGGTTACGAACGAGTAGATATTCCACATATTACCAAAAAAGAATTATATGAAACTTCTGGACACTGGGATAAATTTAAGGATGATTTATTTAGAATAAATACTCGTGAAGAGCACGTTTTCGCAATGAAGCCGATGAATTGTCCGCATCACACTCAAATATACAATCGCCGACAATGGAGCTACAAAGAACTTCCTCAGAGATATGCTTCTACTACTAAAGTTTATCGCGATGAGCAAACTGGTGAACTCGGAGGTCTTTCTCGTGTTCGCTCTATTACTCAAGACGACGCTCACGTATTCGCGAGACTTGCAGACGCTGGAACTGAAATGGAAAAAATTTATTCTATTGTAAAAACTTTTTATGGGGCTTTTGGTTTTACCCTACAACCTCGCTTATCAATGCATGACCCAAAAGAAATGACAAAGTATCTAGGCACAGAAGAAGTCTGGATTAATGCTGAAAATGCACTACGAGAAATAATTAAAAAGAATGGCGAGAATCCTATCGAAGCTGTAGGTGAAGCTGCATTCTACGGACCAAAAATAGACTTCATGGCCAAAGACGCAATAGGACGAGAACACCAAGTAGCAACTATTCAACTAGATATGAATATGCCTGAACGCTTTGATTTGTATTGTATAAATGAAAAAGGTGAACAAGAACGTATTGTAATGATTCACGCTGCTATTATGGGCTCTATTGAGAGATTTATGTCTGTACTTATAGAACACACAGCCGGCAACTTCCCTCTTTGGCTCTGCCCTACACAAGTCGCAATAGTACCAGTAAAACCTGAACACCAAGAAAAAGCAAAAGAAATCGCTTCGATTTTAGGAAAAGAAAATATAAGAGTTTCCTTGGAAGATGACAATAATTCTCTAGGTAAAAGAATAAACCACGCAAAAGCACAAAAATTCCCTTATGTGATAGTTATCGGAGAAAAAGAAATATCTTCTGGTGAACTCACAGTAGAAAAAAGAGACGGAACAAAAGAAACACTTTCAATAGAAAATTTCCAAAAAAACCTAAGAAATAAAATAGAAAATAAAAGTTTGGAGTTATAAATCCTTTTTGGAGGCTCAACCTCCAAATTATTCAAGTGTAAGTATTTTTATTTGTTTTTCTTCTTCTTTTCTGCGAATAATGTCTGGTAAAATACCTTGCGCATATTTTCTATAATACTTACAAGACGGAAACTGCCCTAATATAATTCTTGTATCACAAATTAATTTTTCTTTTTTCTCCCCTGTATATTCTGCAAAACTTGAAAAAGGAAATTTATTCATCCATGATTTATTTAAATTTTTATGCACCAAATTATTTAAATTAACATACACAGAAAGATGCAATAAATATTCATTACTATTAATATGAATGCTTTTATATCTACCTCCAAATAATGATCCTGTTCTTTGATTTTTTTCATTAAAATACATTGTATAACCAGTAGAAACTCTATGCATAAATTTTTGAATACCATTATCAACAAGAGGTTCTAAAATAAAATGGTAATGATTTTGATTTAAACAATATGCAATAAAATTAACTAATTTTTTCTTTTTGGAGGTTGAGCCTCCAAATTTTTCTTTATCACGATTATATTCATACAAACTACCAACAGGATTTTCGCTGTTAAATTCATTCATGCTTTCTAAAAAACGCAAAAGATCTTCTTTGTCTTCAAATATATTTCGTTTATCTACACCACGATTGTAAATATGATAATATTCACCAACTGAAAAATTTGTTTTTCTCATAATTCAATTATATCACGTTTTGGAGGTTGAGCCTCCAAAATTAAAATTTGTTTTTCTCATAATTCAATTATATCACGTTTTGGAGGTTGAGCCTCCAAATTTTTCTTTAAACAACCTCTATTTTTAAAAATTTCTAAGTTCAAAATACAAAGGTCAAAAAGTTTTAATTTACAAAATCCTAAGCGCTAAGACTTGCGGGAGACAAAGACGAAGCGATAGGGCGGATACCACTTGTAGTCGAGGCGGCCATAGTCGTTGCCGAGCCACTCCTCGCCACCGTCATGACGAAGCACATAGAACAAGCTCGGAAGACCGTCAGAGCCATTAATAGAATCCATTGCGACACGTAAATATTCACCACTTGGTTGGTCTCTATAAGCAAGACGAAGTTCAGGGCCGACTTGGGGTGGACAAAGCTCTAATCCAAGCTCTTTTGCTTTATCATATATTTGTTGCAATGTAGCACCATTTGGAAAACCAAGTTGTTCTACGGAGAAAGAGACAATGTTTAATTTCTCTTTTTTATCAAGAGTTTTCATTTGATTTAGTATAAACTTCGTCTGTTCATAAATGTGTATACCGCCTGTCACAATTTCATTTTTGTATTGCTCTCCTGTTTTTTGATTTAATTCTAATTCTCTTCTGAGTATCTTTCCGTCAGGGAAACTGGTGTAAACATGTTCTAGGTGTGATAGTTTTTTAAAAATATCTTTTTCTGTGGATATTGGTCCTATGT
>CAYLLX010000004.1:0-18299 GCA_964384975.1 uncultured Candidatus Saccharibacteria bacterium | reverse complement strand
CAACAGGAACAGCACAAAACACTGGTCTTTGTTCATAATCAATACTTGATTAACAAAAAACCACCCGAAGGTGGTTTTTTGTTTTTTTATTTATGTTATAATTGTAATAAGATTATAATTAATTAAAACTAAACAAATGAAAAATATTTTGAAAAATAAAAAAGGGTTTACTTTATTAGAGCTTTTAGTGGTTGTGGGTATAATTGCTATTTTAGCAGCTATAACTATTGCTGTATTAAATAATGCGAACAACAAGGGTTCAAATGCAGGAGTGCAGTCAAATCTTTTTAATTCTATTGCACAAGGAGAAATATTTGCTATATCAAATACTAATTATTCTGGAGTTTGTACAAATGGTATGGTTGGTGGAGCACAAGGAATAGGGTTAAATGTTTTCACTGCAGCTAAATCCGCAGGTTTACAAAACTATAGTACAAATACTACAGGTGGAGCAGGAGTTGCTACTTGTAATGACTCTACGACGGCTTGGGCTGCAGAAGTACCTTTGAAGACAGGAGGATTTTGGTGTGTAGATAGTAGGGGTAAGAGTGAGCAAACAAATAATTCTATTGGCAGTGGTACCATTTGTAATTAATTAAAATATGACAACAACAATAACTTTTATTTTCTTTATATTGGGTGCGATAATCGGAAGTTTTTTGAATGTCGTGATTTTTAGATTTAACACTCATAAGACTCTAGGAGGTAGGTCTATTTGTCTCTCTTGTAATAACAAATTACACTGGCATGATTTGGTGCCTTTGTTTTCTTTTCTTTGGCTCGGAGGTAAATGCAGGAATTGTAAAACAGGTTTTTCTGCTCAATACTTTTGGGTAGAATTATTGACTGGTGTTATTTTCGCTTCTTTGTTTATTAAATTTTCTTCTTTCTTCTATTTCGCTTCACCTTTAGTTTTTGCTTTTACTTTTGCATTTTTTGCGACTTTTTTCTCTTTACTTTTAGTTGTTTCTGTTTACGATTTGAAGCATAAAATAATACCAGACACTTTCTCTATCGTTTTAGGTATTTTTGGTTTTATTGCTTTATTTTTATTTAACCATAGTGAGATGGCTTTATCTTTGCCTTCTTGGCAGACTGTTTTAGCAGGTTTTGCTATATCTTTGCCTTTTACTTTGATTTGGTATTTTTCAGACGGGAAGTGGATGGGACTTGGAGATGCTAAGATGATGTTGGGTGTTGGATGGGTTTTGGGGCTTGCGGGAGTTTTGTCAGGTGCTGTTATTGCTTTTTGGATAGGAGCTATTTTAGGTATTATTTTACTTTTGGCTAATAAAAGCAAATTTAAAATAAATTCTGAATTACCTTTTGCTCCTTTTTTGGCTTTGGGTAGTTTTGTTGCATTTTTATTTAGCTTGAATTTCTTTTTGATTTAATGAATTTTAAAAAAATAAAACTTAATGCAGGTATGACTTATGTAGAACTTATTGTTGTGCTCGGTATTTTTTCTGTTTTGCTTGCTGTTGTTTTATTTGATTATCAAAAATTTCAAGACCGTATTGATGTGAGGAATTTAACAAATCAAGTTGCCATGAGTATTTTGAGTGCACAAAAAGACGCCATCTCTGGCAGGTTGAATGCAAATTCTTTTTCTTCAAAACCCGCGTACGGTGTTTATTTTGATATTGCTTCAAATAATAAAAGTTATACGTATTTTGCTGATTTAAATAATGATTTTTTGTTTAACTCTATTGGTAACTGTCCAGCGGGGGAATGCGTTGATATTTTGGGTATTTCTGGAGATGAATTTATTTCATCTATACGTTTGGAGTTTTTTAATACACCACCGATAGATCCAAATACTTTTTCTGTTGTTTTCACTCGTCCTGATTCGACACCTGTTTTTAGTGCAAATGGTTTAGTTGTAAACAATGTATCAAACGTTATTTTAAATATTTCATCGAGCGCAGGTCCTGGTGGAACGATTTTTATAAATTCTTTTGGACGTATACAAACAAATTAATATGCAAAAAATAAAAATACAAAAAAATAAAGGTTTTACTTTGATTGAGACGATGATCGCTGTTTCTTTGTTTATGGTTGTTATTACTATCGGATTAGGAGCTATAATTAATGCAAACAATGTACACAAGAAATCTGAAGATGTTAGAAACATCGTAGACAATTTGAATTTTATTATGGAGGAAATGACTCGTAGTATTCGTACAGGGTATGACTATCGTTGTTTTATTACAGGAGATACTATTTCTTCTTCTAGTGTTTTGCCAGCACAAAGTTGTCAGAATGGTTTTGCTTTAGCTTTTGAGTCTTCTTTGGGAGATCCAAATGACAATACAGACCAATGGGTTTATTATTTTTTGGTAGATAATAGTGATATAAATAATCCTATTGGTCGTATATGGAAATCTACAAATGGTGGAGATGTGAATACTTTTATTCAGTTAACTAGTGATGAGATAAATATAGATTTGAACAAATCTGGTTTTTCTGTTTTAGGAGCAGAGTCTCCTTTTGTAGGCAACACACAACAACCATTTGTAACTATTAGATTATCAGGTACGATAAATAGTCAAAATACAATAACCCCTTTTTCTTTGCAGACTTCTGTTTCTCAAAGATTAATAGATCTTCAATAATATGCAAAAAATAAAAATACAAAAAAATAAAGGTTTTACTTTGATTGAGACGCTTGTAGCTATCTCTTTGTTTAGTTTTTCAGCTATTGCTTTGTTGGTAACACTTTCTGGGGGTATTCGTGATATGGATTATGTAAAAAATAAATTTATTGCAGAAAATTTGGCAGTAGAGGGTGTAGAATATGTTAGAAATATAAGAGATACTTATGCTTTGTATTCCGGTACTAATCCCGCTGGTTGGCAAGCTTTTATAGCTAAGTTTTCTCAGTGTGTTAAAAATGCTGGAGATTTTTGTTATTTTGATAATACAGGGATTGATTTCTCTGACCAGACACAGCCGATTGTAGATATAAATGTTACACAATGTTCTCCTGTGTGTCCTCCATTAAGGGTTAATTTGAATACTGGCAAGTACGACTATGATAGTAATAATTCTACTTCTTTCTTTACTAGAAAAATAGAAATAGAGTATCCAACAAATTTAAATAATGGAGCTGAGGTAAAAGTTTATTCGACAGTCACTTGGCAAGATGGAGCGAGGAGATATGAAACTGTTTTTACTGAAAATTTATTTAATTGGATAACACCATAATATGATAAAAAATAAAATAAAAAAAAATAAAAAAGGTTTTGTCATGCTTTTTGCTGTTGTTATTTCTAGTATGATTTTGGCTATCGCTTTGGGTATTTCTGATATTGCTATGAAACAATTTCAATTTAGTAATTCTTTGAAAGAAGCAAATCAAGCTTTTTTTGCTGCAGATGTTGGTGTGGAATGTGCTCTGTATTTTGATGCTATGACGCCTTCGGCTTATGGGGAATTAAATCCACCTCAGCCTACTGAGTGTGCGGGTAATGTTGTCGATGTGTCTAGTGTCGATGTGTCTTGGAGTTTTTCTTTGGTTGGACTTGGGGCAGATGGTAAATCTTGTGCGAATGTTTCTTTTTCTCGTTTCAATACTCCACCTTTTGTAACTATTGTTTCTTCTGGTTATAGTTTAAATGCTGACAATACAAATACTTCTTGTTTGTCGAGTTCTTTGTCTTTAGAAAGAGAATTAAGGGTTAACTATTAGTGTGTTATGGATAAAAAAGAAATTGCTTTAAGAGTAAAAAAATTACGAGAAGAAATAGCTTCCTTAAGAGAAGCCTATTATGTTTTTGATGCACCAAAAGTATCTGATGATATTTATGATTCTTTGTGTAGAGAGTTAAAAGAAATAATTGCTAAATATAAAGAATTTGAGGATCCAAATGCTCCTGAAAATAGAGTGGGAGGGGAGCCTTTGGAGAAATTTGAAAAAGTAACTCACAAACACAGAATGCTTTCGCTGAATGATTGTTTTTCTGAAGAGGAATTTGTTGAATGGGAAAATAGAGTTCATAAGCTTTTGGTAAATAAAAAAAATATTAATTATTTTTGTGAAGTTAAATTTGATGGCTTGGCTGTTTCTTTGATTTATCAAGATGGAGTTTTGACCCAGGGGGCGACTAGGGGAGACGGCTTTGTCGGCGAAGATGTAACTTCTAATATAAAAACTATAAAAAATATTCCATTAGTTTTAAAAAATAATCCTCCAAATTTTCTAGAAATTAGAGGAGAGGTTTTGATGTCTAAAAAAACTTTAGAATATTTAAATAAAATAAATAAAAAAAACAATAAGCCTTTATTTGCAAATACTCGCAATGCAGCGGCAGGGAGTTTGAGGCAACTTGATCCAAAACTTGCAGCAGAGAGGAATTTGGATTTTGTCGCTTATGATGTTTTAGATTTTGAGGAAAATAAGAAAATAAAAAACCATTCAGATAAACATAGTTTTTTGCGAAGTTTGGGTTTTGTGGTAGATGAGCATGAGAAGATTTGTAGAAACAAAGAAGAAGTTTTAAATTTTATAGAAAAATTTTCCAAGAAAAAAGATTCTTTTCCTTATGGAACAGACGGTATTGTTATCTCGGTGGATGATCTATCTTTGCAAGATGTTTTGGGTTCTGTGGGTAAGGCTCCTAGGTATATGCTAGCTTATAAGTATCCAGCAGAAAAAGCAACGACAACAGTTTTAGATATAAAAGTAAATGTAGGTCGTACGGGAGTGCTTACACCCTTGGCTTTGTTCCAATCTACCCTTGTGGCGGGTTCTAATGTCAGCAAAGCGACTTTGCATAATATGGATCAGATAGAGCGTCTCGACATAAGGATAGGTGATACTGTTGTGATAGAGAAAGCAGGGGATGTAATACCTAAAGTTGTCGAAGTTGTTAAAAATTTACGCAGTGGAAAAGAGAAAAAGTTTATTATGCCTTCTTTTTGTCCTGTTTGTGGTTATGAAATAGACAAAAAAAATATAACAGACAAAAAACAAGGTGAGTCTGTTGCGTATTTTTGTATCAATAAAAAATGTCCTGCAAAAAACGAAAGATATTTAGAGCATTTTGTAAAAGTTTTTGAGATATACGAGCTTGGACCTAAAATATTGAAAAGATTTAAAGACGAAGGTCTTATAAGCGACGCATCAGATATTTTTCTTTTAAAAAAAGAGGATATCGAAGTTTTAGAGCGTTTTGGAGAAAAGTCTGCTGTTAATATAATTCAAGAAATCGAAAATAAAAAGACGATAAATTTATCAAAATTTTTACAAGCTTTGGGTGTGTTGCATGTCGGAGAGGAGACTGCTCGTGATTTGTCTTTTCATTTTAAAAAATTGGAAAATATAATAAAAGCAAAAAGATCGGATTTTGTGGATATTGAAAATGTTGGAGAAAAAGTAGCCGATAGTATTTTTAATTTTTTTCAAGATAAAAATAATTTAAATTTTATTGAAAGATTAAAAAAGAATGGAGTTATTGTTAAAAGTGACGAAGAAAAAAAGGGTGGTAAATTTAACAATCTAACTTTTGTTTTGACTGGAACATTGTCTAGTATGTCTCGAGAGCTTGCTAAAGAAAAGATCTTAAAAGAAGGAGGGAAAGTATCTTCTGCTGTTTCTAAAAATACGAATTATCTCGTAGCAGGTGATGAAGCTGGGTCTAAATTAAAAAATGCACAGTCTCTCGGTGTGCAGATTTTAAATGAAGAAGAGTTTTTAAAATTATTCTTCTAAATGTTTTACATACATACCACGGAGAGTTTTTACTGAGAAATAAGTAGCAAAGAAAAACATCAAAGCGAGACCTTGATTGGTCCAAAAAAATACAACATTTCTGATGTGTGTTGTTGGTAAATTTTGATAAGTATAAAAACCATAATACATAAATACAATAAGACCAGCTAGAGGTATCAAAGTACTAAAAAAGAATATCCACTTTGAAACAGGGTTTATGATCCCTCCTACTAAAACGAGCCCTATGATTATTGAAAAAAACAAAACCAAAGGTATTTCTATTAAATCACTAAAAAAAGGATAAGTAGCAAGCATTACAATACCGCTAAATAAAAATATTCCTCGAACTAATTCTCCATAATAATGTGTAGTATTTTTTGTTGTCATTTATTTATTATACCACAAACTAATTTAGTAAGGGAAGATGTCGCGTAATTCTTCTGAATAATAAAATTCTTCGGCTATTTGCCCGAAAGAATAAGTTTCATCTCCGAGATTTATAGGAGCACCACCTATTTGAGGATTTTCTTTTGGTATGGACCGATTAAAACCAAGGTTGTAAAGAGTGGCTAAAATACCGGGTTTATTTGATATGTCGAAACCTTTTTGTGCCCATTGGGCAGAAACTTGTCTCATAAAAAGGCCGACATAAAGATAAGAATAATAAGTATTTTTTGTGTCTGTTATTCTTTCGAATTGAGTTTTTTTAATATCTATATTTTCTTCATATTTTATGATGTTTTGCATTTCTTCTCCGAGATAAAAAGGGGAGTTTGGATTTGCTAAATTGTCTTCTATCCGAGCTACTGTTTCAGGTTTGAGTCCTGCTATCCCATAAGAAAAACTCGAAAGAGAAGCAAGTATTTTTAAAGGCTCAAAATAAGATTTGAATGCTTCACGAGAATTTCCAAAAAATCTAAATTGCTCGCCCATAACTCCACCAAGTAACATTCTAGGAGATATACCAGCGTCGATAGAAGCTTTTAAAATATTTTCTTTGTCTCTTTCAAAAGCACTTTTTAAAACTTGCCATTCTGCACTTTCTACCCACTTTGTTGGATTTACGTATTGAGATTTATGTTTTTTTGTTTTTGATGTATTAATAAACAAAGCATTATTTCTTTCTTTTATGGTACCTTTGACCTCTGTCCAACCAAATCGAATAGCAAAAAAAACAAAAGTAAAAATAATTCCAACAATAGCAAATAACACTATTAATATTTTTAAAACAGTAAAAAAGTATTTCATTTCTATTCTTCTTTTTTTCTAAATAAATAATTTGTAATGATTATTATCAAAAAAGTTAACAATAATGCATATAAAAATTTAGCCCAAATAGAATTTTGCTCTAGTGGAAAAAGTAAATCTATCATTTCTTTTATTGCCTCGTTCCAAGCTAACCCGACGACTAAACCAAAAGCGGTCATTATGTATCCAAAGACTTTTTCTTTCATTTCTTTGTTTACTTCTGATATTGTATTTATTACTTTTTTATCTATATTTTTATCCATATTTTGGATTATACTATAAATTCAAATTTATGCTAATATTAAGATAGATTTTGTTTAACCTTTAATTGTTCTATTATGACCTTTGAAAAAATATTGCCCACTATTCGATTAGTTTTAGACGGAACCAGTTTGGGTTTCTCAACTAATCAGAAAATTATTTTAGTATTCATGATGTGTTTTTTGAGCACTCTAGCAACGAGCATTTATTTGCATCGTGCTAAAACTCACGGTGCTGTGAAACTGCACAAAGTAATAGAACACCTTTTTCAATTTATCCTATGGATAAATACAGGTGTTCAGACTGCTTTGTGGGTGATGGTACATGAACATCATCACAGAAAATCAGATAAACTTGGGGATTTGCACAGTCCTAAAAGTCATTTAAGGCTTTTGGGCTTAAATATCTCAGGCCCACTTGTTTCTTTTTTGGTTTATTTTCATTTATATCGCAGGCAATCTGAAGATATAGAAGATAGACTTTGGAACAAGTCTCGATCAGAAGATAAATTTACTCAAATTGTGTATCACGATTTGAGTATCTTTGGACCAATAATTTTATTTATTGGTTATGTTTTTCTTTTTGGTGGTTCGGCTTGGTGGATGTGGGTAATACAATTTATGTATTTACCCATAGTGTCTGGTTTTGTTATCAACGGATTGGGACACATGAATGATCATTTTGATGAAAAAACTAAAGATTTTTCAAAGAATCTTTTGGCTTTTTATGAAAAAATGCCAAAGGTTTTAAGACAAATCTTTTCTGTGCCTATTGGTTTGTTTATGAACATACTAACAGGGGGAGAATGGCGACATCATGATCATCATAGATGGGCAGGTTCTGCTAGGATAACTCACAGATCTGGTCAGTTTGATATAGGGTTTGTTTTTATCTATATCCTATATTTTTTTAACCTTGCAGAGCATGTTAGTTTTTACAGTCATACCCACCAAAAGCGAAAAACTCTTGGAAGGCTGTAAAACAAGGCTTTTATTTGTGTGTGTAATGCAACGTAGTTCTTATTTTTTGAGGCTACGTTGTTTTTTTATTTCTTCTATTAAATTTAAGAAAGCTAATTTTATGTTTTCTTGGCGGGTTGGATTTTTATGAGCACGCATGTCTGTTTCGATAAAAGCTTTTCTGTGAAAAGGTAAAGAAAGTATTTTGTTTACATATTTTTCTAAATCTTTTTCATTTTCTATGTTTTTATATACAAAATATTTACTATTTCTTTTTCTTTTGACTATTATTCCATGCTCAGGAAAGCCCCATTGATAAGCCAGTTCTTTTGCTTCTTCTGTTTTTTTTACATATGCTTCATTGTAATTGGTTTTGTGAGTGAAACTATAGCCTTCAAATTCTAGATTATTTTTTTTATCAATTAAATAAAAATATTCCAAGTTGCCAGGAATAAAAGGATTTTCTGGATGAGGTCCAAAGCTCCCTTCGTTGGCTATCGCTATATCTAATCCAGTTTCAGAGATAGCTTTCTCGGCTTTTATTTTAGCTGTTTTTCTTTGATCATTTTTTCTTTTTATTTCATTTGTAAAAGTTCCAAATTTGTCTGTATTTATTTTAGGATTTACAACAAAAAGCCCTAATTCTTTTTCAATTAGTTCTTTTAAGATTTCATCTTTTTTGTGCATTGTTCCAAATGCAATTTTTCTATTTTTGAATAAATCCATATATTTTTTTTGATAAATTGCGGAGGTGGAGGGATTCGGTCACCTCAAAATTTTTTCGTCAAAAAATTTCTCCTCGACCCCAGATTTTTAATTTTCCTTGCTAGAAAAATAATAAAAATCTTTTCGAACCCCTCACGCGAGCAAAGCAGTTTGCTCGCTCACCTCCGCAGTTTTTCACTGCGTTTCAAACTGCGGAGGTGGAGGGATTCGAACCCTCGATGCCCGTTAAGACATACAGACTTTCCAGGTCTGCGCACTAGACCGCTATGCGACACCTCCAATTTAATTAAACATTAACATATTTAATTTAAAAACAATAGTTTTTTGTGCTATATTGTTTTTATGCGAAACTTTTTTATTCTAAATAAGAAGATAGGAGAAACTCCGCTTGAGGCGTTGGAGTTTTTTAGGAATAAAAAAAAGATTGATAGTGATGTGCCGATGACTTATGCGGGGCGACTAGATCCTATGGCAGAAGGTTTGCTCGTCGTGCTATCTGGTGATGAAAATAAAGAAAAATATTTAAAACTAGACAAAGAATATGAATTTGAAGTTTTGTTTGGTTTCGAAACGGATACTTTGGATATTTTGGGTAAGATTGTAAAAAATGAAAATAAGTTTTTATCTAAAAAAGAATTTTTGTCATATATGCCTGTTATTTTAAAAAGTATAAAAAAAATCAAAAAATTAAAATATCCGATATTTTCCTCTAAGACAGTTTCAGGTAGACCTCTTTTTTCTTATGCTCGAGAAGGGGAGCCTATAGAAATACCAGAAAAAGAAATAGAAATAAAAAAGATTGTTTTTTTGAATTCTAGGGTTATGGCAAGTGAAAAGATTTTGGAAAATATAAATAAAAGAATTGCAAAACTAAGCGACATAAAAACAAATAAAAAAAATCACTCTTTTAATACAGGGGATTTTAGGCAAAAAGAAATACTAAAAATCTGGAAAAAGATACTAGACAAAAAGAATGATAGATTTTTTATTGCTAAGTTTAGTGTTAGGTGCTCAAGTGGGACTTATGTGAGAGTTTTAGCCAAAGAAATAGGGCTTTTAATAGGAATCCCCACGATAGCCTTCTCGATAAAAAGGACAAAAATAGGAAAATGGAGTAAAATAGAATCATGAATATCTTTGAAGAAAAATACAATGCTTTAAATAAAGAACAAAAGATAGCGGTCGATACGCTAGACGGTCCAGTAATGGTTGTTGCAGGCCCTGGGACAGGTAAGACTCAAGTTCTTGCTTTACGTATTGGTAATATTTTAAATAAAACAGACACTCCTCCTGATAGTGTTTTGTGTTTAACTTTTACAAAGTCTGGAGTAAAAGCAATGAAAAATAGGTTGAATGAATATATAGGTAGCCAGGGTGATAAAGTTTCTGTTTTTACTTTTCATGGTTTTGCTTCAAAGTTACTTGAAAAACATTACAACCTTTTAGGTTTTGAAACAGCTCCGGTTGTTATGTCTGATAATGAGAGTTTTTTCTTGATGGATGATGTTTTTGAAAGTCGTAAATTTGAAAATATTTCAGCTCGCACAAATAAAGCTGTTTTTTTTGGTAATCTAAATCATCTTATTTCAATGATGAAAAGATATCGTATTACTCCCGAAGAGTTTTTGTCATATATTGAAGCTGATATTGATGAATTAAAAAATTCTCCAGAAAGTATTGCCTCAAGGGGTGAGAATAAAGGGCAGATTAAAAAAGAAGTTATAAATAAAATTGAATCTTTAGAAAGAACAAAAGAAGCTTTGGTTTTTTATAATTTTTATGAAGAAGAAAAAAGAAACAATAATTTTATTGATTATGATGATCTGTTAGAGCATGCAGTTTCTTTGGTTGAAGATTTTGAGGACGTTCGAGCCGATATTTACGAAAATTATTTATATGTTTTGGTTGATGAACATCAAGATTCTAGCGGAGTACAAAACAGTTTTTTGAAAGCTGTTTGGAAGGATACAGAAAAGCCAAATATTTTTGTTGTTGGAGATGACAGACAGCTTATTTATGGTTTTTCGGGGGCATCCTTGGATTATTTTGAAGAATTTTCTCATATTTTTGGAAAAGCCAAGTTGATTACTCTAGTAGAGAATTATCGTTCAACAGAAAACATTTTGTCTGTTGCTGATGATTTACTACAAAGCTCGATAACAAAAGATAAATTGAAAAGTAATTCTGATCTTAAAAATAAAATAATTTTAAATGAATTTGTATATCCTAGGGACGAGGTTATCGGTGCGGGGCTTTATTTTCAAGAAAAAATAAAAGAAGGTTTTAAGCCTGAAGATTGTGTTTTGCTTTTACCTAAAAATGCACAAGTCAGGGAAGCACAAGAGATTTTGAAAAGTATGGATTTGCCAGTGGCAACGAGTGAAAGCTCTTCTCTGTTTGATTTAGAAGAATTTTATATACTTTTGAGAGCGTTAAAAATAGTTGCTGAACCTTTTAATGATATTGCTTTGTCTGCTTCTTTGCTTGACCGATACTCAGGGATAGACGCTTTTGATGCTCATAAATTTTTACATAATTTTAAAACAAACAATAAAGGTAAAATTGAAATTCAAAAACTAATTGAAACATCAAAAGACGAAGGTCTTTTTGCCTCTGAGAATTCTATCAGCAAATGGGGTAATCAATTGAAAACTTGGATAAATGAATTAAGTCAAGAAAAAATATCTTTTATTATCTCTCGAGTAGGCAACGAGCTTTTGATCGATAAGTCAAAAGATCACACAGAGTTATTGAACAATGTAGAAATGTTGCGTACTGTTTTAGGTATTGCTAGCAATTTTGAAAACAAAAATAAAAACAAAAAACTCTCGGATTTTATTTTATATATCGAAAGGCTTTTGGAATATGGAATAAAGATAAATGTAGAGAATTTTAGCTCACAACAAGGTGTTCAAGTTATGACATTGCACAAATCAAAAGGTTTGGAATACAAGATTGTTTGGGTTGGTCACATGAACGAAGAAGTCTTGTTTTCTTCTGCGGGGGGAGGGTTTTCTTTGCCTGCTAAAATAAAATCTATTCAAGCTGTTAAAGATACTGAATCTGTAAAAAGAGAGCTTTATGTTGCACTAACTCGAGCCAAAGAGATCTGCGTTATTTCATATGCTGATCAAAAAGCAAAAGGCGGGGAGTTTAATTTATTGTCTATAATTAAAGATTTGGATGATAGGCATTTTATAAAGCATTCAAAAAATGATAATGAGCAAAAGATCCTTTCTGTTGGTCCTCAGACTTTTATCCCAGATTATAAAAAAGACAAAAGCATGAGCCTAAAACAAGTATTGGATTTTGTTTCAGAGAATTTCAAAGACATAAAAGTTTCTGTTTCCATGTTAAATAATTTTTTTGAATGTCCTTGGAAATGGTATTTTAGAAATTTTTTGAAATTACCAGATGTGAAGTCTAATTCTCTTGCTTTGGGTTCAGTTGTACATAGTGTTATTGAATTTATTTTAAAAAATAAAAAGCCTCTCACTAAAGAAGAAATAAAAGAAAAAATAGAAGATCTTTTGTTTAGGGAGGGTGTTGACAAAGAAAAAGATTTTCAAGATTTAAGTGAAAAAGCTTTCCAGTTAATAGAGCGTTGGATAAATAATTTCTATCACAAATTACAAAAAGATTATTCTTCTGAGAGAAGTTTGTCTTTGAAAGACCCAAATTTTCCAGAATTGTTATTTTTTGGAAAAATAGATTTGACTGAAAAAAACTCAGACGGAGAGGTGATGGTGACTGATTTTAAAACAGGCAAACCAAAAGATTCTAAGACAATTGAGAAAAATACCAAAGATGAAAGATTGTCTTCTTATCTAAGGCAGTTGGCTATGTATTCTTATTTGATAAATGGAGCAGATAAAAAAGAAAAAGTAGTCAAATCTATTTTGCTTTTCTTGGAAGCAGAAGATACAGATAAAGATGCCATCTATTCTACCTGTATAACAAATGAACATATAGATTTACTAAAAAAAGATATTTATGATTATATGGTTTCACTCGAAAATAAAACTTGGATAGAGAGAGTGTGTGTTGATAAATATCCTTCAGAGAAAAATATAAATAGATTGAGCCCAAAAGAGGGTTGTGAATATTGTCAAAAAGCAAAAATGTTTACTTAGAATGTTAAATATGGTATAATGTAAATATATGGAAAAATGGCCTAATTTTAAAAAGAAAGCCCTAGATACAGCTAAAAAAGCTTTATTTGTGGCTGGTATTACGGCTTCAACTATTGGAGGAGTAAAAGCCCAAGAAGCATTGCCTGATAATACGACAGAAAAAACACAAGAAAAAAATATTTCTCGTTTTAGAGCAGTAGTAGAAGCCCCAGGAGAAAAAACACTCGATGTTTCTTTTGATGCTCCTTCTAAGAGTATCGGGGATTATGTTTTAATGACAAGATATAAGGATGGTAGCTGGATATATGCAAATGACCAAGACCACGCCACAGGGTTTCATGGAAGGGTTTTTCGAGTGCCTAAAAAATTTGATTATCAGAATTCTTATACATACGGTATGGCTGATTCTGTGGGTGAATCTGATTTGGAATATAAAAATTTTAAAATTATTGAATTAGAAAATTTATCTGAAATAAAAAATAAACAAAATACAAAGCAAGAAGAAAATAGTAAAAATATTTTCAAAGAACAAAACACAAAAGAAGAAAAAAAAGATTCTGTGTTTGATGAACTTGATTCCTTGGAAGAAGAAATCATAAAACCTGAAATAAAAAATGAAAAACTTTTTGATTCTATGAGAGTTCAAATTATAAGAAAAGGCAAAGAAGCTGAAATAGTAAATATACCTTTTGTTGAGGGTGTTTCTGTGGGGGACGAGATATATATAAATCATGAAAGAGATATTATTGATTCTGTGGATAAATACGAAAAATCATCAGTGGATGAAGAAAATACTTTGAATTTTAGAAAAAATTCTTGGGGTGCAGCTCTCGAAAGAAGAAAAGCTAAAGTTTTAGGATTTATTAAAAACCCAACAGAAGACAAGAAAGATAAAAAGGAAGAAGAAAAAGAAGAAATAAAACCATTTAAAGAGGTGGATGAGTTTGGTATGCGAAATTAAATCTTTCTAAAAATACCCATTATCTAAAAATCCCAAATAAAAACCAATTACTAAAAATAATATAATAAAAAATATTAAAATTTTGTCTATTTTTTGCATTTATTTATTTTAGCATTTTTTCTTGCAAAAAGGGTCTTTTAGTTCTATATTGTATGTATTGTTATGCATAAAAAAGTTAATACAAAATCAAAAGAAGAGCTTTTACGTGAGATAGAAAATGAAAATTTTCTTCGTAAAACTATTTCTTTTTATAAATATGTCAAAATAGAAGATCCTAAAAGGATGCGTGATTTTTTGTTTGATCAATTCTCTGAGCTAAAATGCTTGGGTAGGATTTATGTTGCTCATGAAGGTATAAATGCGCAGATGAATATACCAGAGCATAATTGGGATGCTTTTGATAATTTTATTCAAAATACAAAAGAGTTTTCCGGGGTGCCTTATAAGGTTGCGGTAGAAGAAATTCCTAGGTCAAGTTTCTTGAAACTTATAGTAAAAGTACGTCCAAAGATAGTAGCAGACGGACTAGATGATTCTACTTTTAATCCTGCCAATACAGGAGAATATGCAGAAGCAGAAGAGGTAAACAATATGATTGAAAGAGGGGTGACTGTTATAGACATGCGTAACATGTATGAAGCTGCAATAGGGCATTTTGAGAATGCAAAATTAATGAATGTAGATACTTTCAGAGAGCAATTGCAAAAAGTGACTGATATGTTTAAAGATAAAAAAGACGAAGAAGTTTTGCTTTATTGTACAGGAGGTATTCGTTGCGAAAAAGCTTCAGCTTGGATGAAGCACAATGGTTTTAAAAATGTTAAACACATAAAAGGAGGAATTATTGATTATGCTCATAGGGTAAAAGAAAAAGGTTTACAAAATAAATTTAAAGGTAAAAACTTTGTTTTTGATGAGAGAATGGGAGAGAGAGTGGGGGATGAAATTATTTCAAATTGTCAGATTTGTGAAAAAGTAAAATGTGATGATTATACTCATTGTAAAAATACTTCTTGCCATGTTTTATTTATTTGTTGCGCTGATTGTAAAAATAAATTAAATAATTATTGTAGTAAAATTTGCCACATCTGTGACAAATTCCCAAAGAAAATCAATCAATTTTTCGTAGGCAAAGACAAACAAAAACACAAAAATCAATTCAAGAAAAATTATATGCATCGTTAGGTCTTGTTTTGCGAACTTTTTATGGAAAATATGATAAAATTTAATTATGTATGTCTTTCTGGATGAATCAGGTGTAGACAAAAAAATGGGCAAGTCTTCAATTGCCTTAGTTTATTTGGAAGTAAATGATATAGAAAGATTAGAAAATTCGGTTTTAAAAGCAGAAAAAGATGCAGGCATTCAGGTGTTTCACTGGGCTCATAGTACTTGGAATGTTCGTGGTAAATTTGTTGAAGAAATTTGCAAACAAAATTTTTCAGTAAAAATTGCACTTATTAAAAACCCTTTTTATGCTGATAAAGCGTATGAATATGCATTACAGCATTTGGTGATTGAGAAAAATATTTATAATTTAGTTATCGACGGTAAAAAAAGTAGAACTTATGAAAGGAAATTGAAAAAAGTTTTGAGAGATAAAGGAATTTCAATTAAGAAAATTAAAACTGCAAACGATGAAAGCAGTCCTTGTCTAAGAGTAGCTGATGCTATTGCTGGAATTGCGAGATATAAATATGAAAATCCAGAAAACAAAAATATTCTATATCTATATAACTTGATTTCAAGAAAAATATTAATCACATTAGAAGAATAAAATTTACATAAACAAAAGCCGCCCCTTGCGGGGCGGCCAGCTTTACGAGTAGTTTTTAAACTTTTCCTAAAAGGAATTTGTCCCCGCTAGCTTGTTATATTTATATAATAGCATATTTCAAAAATAATTGCAATTATCTAACCACAGCACTAAATTTCTCTGTCGTTTCTGTTTCTACTTTTTTATGTAAAGAGTCTATTTCTTCACTAGTCAGTGTTCTTTCTATGGATCGATAAACAATATGAAAAGCATAACTCATTTTGTCAGATCCGAATTTTGCGTCATTTTCATATTTATCCATAAGTGAAATTTCTTCTATCATGTCTCCAGCAATTTCACGAACTAAATCAAAATAATCATTTGGCACGAAAGTTTTTGGAACAATAAAAGATATATCGCGAGTTATAGCAGGATATTTTGAAACTTCGATAAATTTTTGACCGAGTTTTAATTGTTTTTTTACTCTTTCATCATCACTCCAAAGTAGTCTTATATCAGGTAGCTCCATGCTTATCATAGCTAGTCTTTCGAGTCCAAAACCAAAAGCCCAGTTGCTCCACTTTTCTGGATCAAGACCTAGGTTTTTGATTATTGTATCAGTCATTATTCCACAACCCAAAACTTCGAGCCATTTACCGTTCACCTCTATTTCCATTTCAAGAGAAGGGTCTGTATAAGGGAAAGAGTCTTTGTTGAATCTGTATTTTATATCAGGACCGAATACAGCTTTTGCTATATTTGATAAAACATTTTGTAAATCTTCGATAGTGACTTCTTTTTTGTTTTTAGGTATTAAAAAACCTCCGTCCATTTGATGAAAGACATTCATATGATTTCTATCTACTTCGTCTTTGCGGTAAACTTTTCCAAAAGAAAAAAATCCTAGAGTTTCTTCATTTTGGATTTTTGTTTTTATTTCTGGTTGGGTCAAATAATAGTACCACATGACTGTTGTGTGAGTTCTTAGTATGTGTTTTTCGTCGAGATAATAAGTGTCTGATTTTGATCGAGCAGGGTGGTCGTCCGCAAAATCATATAAATCAAAAGTTACATCAGTTGGCACTACTTCAGAAGTTTTTACAATGTCAAAATCTTTAAAATCTGGAATCTTTAAAATCCTATCTACTATTTCTTTGATGGGGGAGTTTTCTTTACGAGAAAGATCGTCCATGGATAAATACCTCTTTATTCTTAGAGATTCTGTGTCTGTTTTCTCTTTTAGATTATTTAATAATTCTTCTTCTTTTTCTAATTTTATGTCGTATTGCATATATATCAAATATAATGAAAAAAGATTTAAAAGTAAAGGTATTTTATTTGTCTTGATATGTACATATTTTTCCACATTTTTATTTACTTTAAGTTTTTTAAAATGTTATAATATATTTGTAATCTGTTATTGATGCAAAAATTTTTTTTCTACATAAAACATAATGATATACTTTTTACCTAAATTACAAAAGTTTAAATTACTAATATTTTCTTTGTTAGGTTTTTTGATCTTTGGGGTATCTTTGTATAATACTTTTGCTAGTTTTACTCCAGGGCAAACTCTTGATCCAAATTGTGCTCCTCTTGATCCGGGATGTTATGTTGATATTTCTTTTTCTGAAACAGACGCTATTGTTGGTGCTGTGGCAGGTATTGTAAAGTCAGATGGTAGTGCGAATTTCTCTGCTGCTACTGCCGGAGTTGATTATGAAGTTCCTTTAACTTTTTCTACAGGTCTTACAAGAAGTACAAATACTATTACTGTAAATACTAGTCAAAGTATCACAAAGTTATCAAACTTGACCACTAATGGTTTTATTAAAACTTCTGCGGGAGATGGTACTTTGATAATAGACACAAATACTTATTTAACTTCTGCTATGGTTAGCTTGAATGGTCTTTCTGGTACTTCTCAGAGTTTTGCTGTGGGTTCTTCGGGTACAGATTTTAATATATCTTCTTTGGGTATTATTCACACTTTTAATATCCCTACAGCTTCTGCTTCTGCAAGAGGTCTTTTGTCTTCATCTGACTGGAGTACTTTCAATAGCAAACAAGGTGCTCTTACTTTTTCTACTGGTCTTACTGATGCATCAAGTACAATAACTGTAAATTTGTCTACTGGTATTTCAGGAGGACAGTCTGTTACGGGGGGTGTTGATCCTTCTGATAACCTAACTCTTTCTTCTACTGCTGATGCCACAAAAG
Organism: uncultured Candidatus Saccharibacteria bacterium; assembly: GCA_964384975.1. Lineage (GTDB taxonomy): Bacteria > Patescibacteriota > Minisyncoccia > Phycocordibacterales > UBA9973 > UBA9973. Next base: position 322 of record CAYLLX010000004.1, on the reverse strand, counting down.
GTAATATTATTTTTGGCAATTCTTTTTATAATGAAGATTTGGATGTTTTATCTTTAAATACCACAAACACTGATTTTAGATTAAATTTGGATGTTGGAGCTGGGTCTCCTGATGGAGGAATTATGGCTGTGGGTACCATGAGTTCTGGTGCTGATTTGAGTATCACAGGTGCTGGTACTCGGATGTTTTGGTATCCTAAAAAATCAGCATTTAGAGCTGGTACTGTTGGAACAGATGAATGGGATGATTCTAATATTGGTATAAATTCAATAGCTTTAGGTGAATCAAGTAAAGCCAGTGGTTATTCTTCTGCTGCATTTAA
>CAYLLX010000003.1:0-18803 GCA_964384975.1 uncultured Candidatus Saccharibacteria bacterium | reverse complement strand
CGAGCAAGCGGTGCATTGGGACTTTATACAAAATAAAATTAAAAATTCAAAAAAGAAAATAAAATTCTTGAACCTCTTTGGATATACAGGAGTAGCTTCTTTGTTTGCTTTACGAGCGGGGGCAGATGTGACTCACGTAGACGCTTCAAAAGGGGCGCTTGAATGGGCGAAAGAGAATCAAAAAATAGCAGGATTAGAAAAGATGCCCGCACGTTTTCTTTTGGATGATGTTATGAAATTCTTAGAGAGAGAAATAAAAAGAGGTAGCAAATACGATGCTGTGATAATGGATCCGCCGAAATTCGGACGTGGTCCAAAAGGTGAGACTTGGAAAATAGAAGAAAAATTACCAAAACTTTTGGAAAATGTAAAAAGAGTTTTAAATAAAGACCCTTTGTTTGTGATATTGAATTCTTATGCGACAGACACCTCGGCTCTTGCTTTGGGGTATTCTTTGGAGAATGTTTTGAAAGACGTAAAAGGAGAAGTTTCTTGTGCTGAGCTTTGTCTCGAAGAGAAAAATAGTAAAAAATTTATACCTCTATCAAATACTGCTATTTGGCAGTCTTCTTCTTAGCGGGTTTGGTTTTATTGTTTGCTTTGAGAGCGTTTATTTCTTCTACTAAAATATTTAAAGTTTTTTGAATTTGTGCGAGATCTGCGTCTTGTTTTTCTTCTTCACTTGTTGTCTCTTCTATTTCTTCGACGTCTTCTTGAATCTCGTCCACGTCCTCTTGGATTTCATCCACGTCTTTTTGAATCTCGTCCACATCCTCTTGGATTTCTTCGACATTTTCCTGAATGTCTTCGACGTCTTTTTGTATTTCTTCCATGTCTTCTTGAATCTCACCGATTTCGTCAGAAACTTCCTCGAGTTCTTTACCTTGTTTGTTGACTGTCATTTGTATAAATATAGCGAGGTAGATAGCTTCGAGAGAAACTATAGTAGTCAAAACAAGCATAACTTTGTCTGCTTCGATATTGAAAAAAGGCAATATCATCATTATGATAAAAAATACAGTATGCAAAGCAAGAGACCACAAAGAACCGATCCATTTCACGATCCAATCCGATGCTTGATCTATTCTTTTTTTGCGTTTTTTAGGTGTCATAAGAAAAAATAAAAGGTATTTTAATTATAACATAAATTTGCTATAATCAAATAATGCAACAATCAAACAATCATAAATTAAATATAAGTTACTTTTTCCTTTCTTTGGGAGTTCTTGTCTCTCTAGTTACTTCTGTTATCTCTTTTTTAAATCTAGTCTTTGCTGTTTTGGAAAAAAAGATGCCTGACGTTTTGAATTCTTTTTATCAATACGGGTACAACTCTTATTCTTTTGAGAATGCAAGGAGTGCTTTGGCTACTTTACTTATCGCTTTTCCTGTTCTGTGTGTGTTGACTTATTTTTGGAATAAGAAAAAAGAAAAAGACCTTTTGGAATATGACAAGGTTGTAAAAAATTGGATGGTTTATGTGTTGATTTTTCTCGCAGTATTGGTTGTATTGATAGACCTTATTGTGCTCGTTAGATATTTTGTTTCTGGAGAGATAACTTTGCGTTTTGTTTTGAAAGTTCTAAGCGTGCTTCTCGTTGCGAAAATAGTAGTATTTATTTTCTTGCCAGAAGTTTTTGAAATAAAATTTAAAAAAATATTGCAAAAAGGTGCGAGTATTTTTAGTATTGTATTTTTTGTTTTTATTATTGTTTTTAGTTTTAGTGTTATCGGTAGTCCAAAAACTCAGAGAAATCTGAGGATAGATGAGAGGAGAGTTTCTGATTTGCAAAGTATTCAATGGCAAGTTATTAGCTATTGGCAACAAAAAGAAAAATTGCCTGAAAACTTGAAAGACTTATCTTCACCTTTGTCTGGATTTTATTTACCAGTAGATCCAGAGTTTCAAAAAGATAGAGTTTATGAATACAATAAAAAGGGGGATTTGAGTTTTGAATTATGTGCAGAATTTTCTTTGCCGATGCCCCAAGGTTGGCAAGAGATGGGAGGTAGAGAAGTTTTACCTATGTATGATAAAGACATGGCTGTATCTTCGCCGGCTGTTTCAGGGATGAATGATTCTTGGGATCATGAGGTGGGTAGGACTTGTTTTGAGAGGACGATAGATAAAGATATATATCCACCTTATCCAAAGAATTAAATAAATTATAGATGAAAAAATACGATCACAAAATAATAGAAAAAAAGTGGCAGGACTTTTGGGAGAAAGAGGGGACTTATAAAGTTTCTGATGATTTTAGTTTGCCTAAAAAATATATTTTGGATATGTTTCCTTATCCATCCGGAGAGGGGCTTCACGTAGGACATCCTAGAGGTTATATAGCGACGGATGTATATAGTAGGATGAAAAGAATGGAAGGTTTCAACGTATTGCATCCTATGGGTTGGGATGCTTTTGGATTGCCTGCGGAGAATTTTGCTATTAAAAATAAAGTTCACCCGAGCAAGGCTGTAGAGCAAAATGTTGCTCGTTTCAAAGAGCAGTTGTCTATCATCGGTCCTGATTATGATTGGTCAAGAGAGATAAATACTACTGATCCAGAATTTTACAAATGGACTCAGTGGATGTTTTTGCAAATGTATAAAAAAGGTTTGGCGTATCAATCATACGAACCGATAAATTGGTGCCCGGAATGCAAGACGGGACTTGCAAATGAAGATCTAGAATCTGACGGAACTTGTGAGCGTTGTGGTAGTGTTGTTGAGAAAAAACCTATGCGTCAATGGGTTTTGAAAATTACGGATTATGCTGATAGGTTGCTTGCTGATTTGGACACTTTGCCAAAATGGCCAGAAGGAGTAAAAGAAGCACAGAGGAATTGGATAGGCCGCAGCGTTGGCAGCGAAATAGAATTTAAAATAAAAGACTCTGAAAAAAGTATTAAAATTTTTACAACTAGGGCTGACACTTTGTTTGGTGTTACTTATATTGTTTTGGCACCCGAGCATCCGCTTGTTCAGGATTTTGTTTTAACTTTTGAATCGGGTGTAACAAACAAATCTGAAATAGAGGCTTATTTATTAGAAACTAAAAACAAATCAGAGTTTGACCGCCAACAGGCAAAAGAAAAAACAGGGGTTCAGGTTAAAGGTATAGTAGCTATAAACCCTGCAAATGGCGAAGAAGTGCCTGTTTGGGTCGCTGACTATGTGTTAGCTGGTTATGGCACCGGTGCTGTTATGGCCGTACCTGCACACGACGAACGTGATTTTGAATTTGCGAAAAAATATGAGTTACTGATTTCAGAAAAACCTTTGGTTGATAAGAAAGAAATTGTAGAAAAGATTGGAGGTAAGTTTGTAAAAAATTACCGAATAAAAGACTGGGTTTTTTCACGACAGAGGTATTGGGGAGAGCCGATACCTATGGTTTTTGATTCTGCCGGAAAAGTTTTTCCTGTGGATGAATCACAGTTGCCTGTTGTTTTGCCTGAGGTTACGAGCTACGAACCAACAGGTACAGGGGAGTCACCTCTCGCTACTATCGAAGATTGGGTAAATGTGCGGGGAAAAATTACTGAAAAAGGAACTTTTGTGGAAGATGAGAATGGAGAAATATTTAAACGCGAAACAAATACTATGCCTCAATGGGCAGGGTCTAGTTGGTATTATTTGCGTTATATGGATCCACAAAATAATTTGTCTTTAGTGGATGAAAAGAAAGAAAAATATTGGATGGGAGCTGAAGACAACAAGCAAGGGGGAGGAGTTGATGTTTATGTTGGGGGAGACCATGCCACAAGGCACCTTATATATGCGCGATTTTGGCATAAGTTTTTGTATGATATAAATGTTGTCTCAAGTCTCGAGCCTTTTCCTCGACTTGAATTCCTCGGTTTTATTTTAGCAGAAGACGGACGCAAGATGAGCAAGCGTTGGAAAAATGTTATTAATCCTGATGACATGGTGGAAAGATTTGGAGCGGATGCTTTTAGACTTTACGAAATGTTTATCGGTCCTTTTGAGAGTACTGTCCCTTGGAACGTTAACGGCCTTGTTGGTACTTATCGTTTCTTAGAAAGAGTTGTAAATATATCAGATTCTTTAAAAGAAAGTAACAATGAGATAAAAATTATTTTACACAAAACAATAAAAAAAATAAACGAAGATATTGAGAATTTTAAATTTAATACTGCTGTTTCTTCTTTGATGGTTTTTGCAAATGAAGCTGCGAAGAATGGCGTCGGTTTAGAGGACTTTAAAATATTCCTAAAACTCCTCGCTCCTTTTGCTCCGCATATTACCGAAGAGCTTTGGCATGAGTTGGGAGAAGAAGATTCTATACACCGATCTTCTTGGCCTACATATGATGAAAGTCTTTTGGTTGAAACTGAGAAAAAAATAATGATTCAGGTGAACGGAAAACTCAGAGGAGAGATAAATATGCCTGTTGATTCAGATGAAGACTTAGTAAAAACTGAAGTCTTAAAATTAGAATCTGTATTGAAACACCTAGAAAATAAAGAAATCCAAAAAACTATTTACGTAAAAAATAAATTGATAAATTTTGTTGTGTAGTTTTGTGCGTGTGTTATAATAAAATTACTATTTAAAATAACTGAAATGAATTTATCAAAATACACTGTTCATAAATATGAATTTATAGCTGTCTTGGTATTTATCTTTGCTTGTAGTTTTTATTATCATAATGTTCAAGTTCAAGCTGATACTATGCCGTCGGGTTTTACTGGATATTATTCGGATGAAGATAATAATGGAACTGTAGACACTTTGACTATCACAGTAGCAGGCAGTTTACCTTTGATAACTTGCAACGCCCTAGCTATTGATTTTGGATATTTGGGAAGATCTGTTGGGGGTACTATAGGAGATGCAACTTCTTGTGATTTAGATACAGGGGTTATTGTTTTTCCGATAACAGAGGCAAATACAAACGTCACTGGATCAACTCTTCCAGTTCAGCTCGGTCGTTTTGCTTTGAATGGTGAGATTTCAAATAATTTCGGAACATTAGGATTAGTTTCTTTTGTTTCCATTGATGACAATGCAAATCCCGTTGTTGTGTCCGTGTCTCCTTCTTTAGATGAGAGTGATGTTTTAATAGATAGTGATATCGTAATAAATTTTTCAGAATCTATGGCAACAGATTCTCTAAATAATTCAAATTTTTTTTACAACTCAGAAGCTATTGATTCTACCCCTGTTTGGCAAGGAAATAAGCAAATTTCATTTACAAACAATACATTTCTTGCAGGTGACAATATAACTCTTACAATAGGAGATGGTGTTACAGATGCGAGTCCAGCCAATAACCCGTTGCATTGTACGGGTTCTTGTTATTCTTGGTCTTTTGTAACACAAAATACAGAAGGCTCTCCTGAACCTGACCCTGAGCCTTCTCCTGTAGTAACTCGAAGAAGAAGAGGAGGATCATATATTAATATTTATATGGCACAACAGAGTGCTATTGTAAATAATTCAAATCTTTTTTCTAAAGAAAATGAAATACCTTCAATTAGAACAGAAGAAGATTTGCCAGTTATTAAAAATTCATCTGGAATATATTTATTGGGAGGTAGGGGAGAGGTGGGACTAAAACCAAAATACGATAGTTGGTTGTTTGATCCTGAAACAAATAGCACGAGACTTTTAGGATATTCTGTGCCTGTTGGAGGTTATCCAAAAGGAATTTATTTTAATGATAAAATATATTTAGTAGGTGGAGGCACTGACTCAAAAAATGATTCTAGCCCTGCTTTTTCTTCTGTGTATTCATCGATAAATGGTATAAATTGGAATTTTGTAAAAGAAGCTCCGTTTGCGCCAAGAGTTCATCATGGTGCTGTTGTGTTTAAGGATAATATATATGTATTGGGTGGGCAGGATAGTAAAGGTAAAAACTTAAATGATGTTTGGAGGTCTGCTAACGGAGAGGATTGGGTCTTGGTTTCAGAAAAAGCATCTTGGAATTCTGGAAAAATACAAATGACCCAAGTTTTAAATGATAAGTTATATATTTCTGTGTCTGATAATATTTCCCCTGATCAAATTTGGTCTACTTTTGACGGGGTTAATTGGACTCGAGAAGTTGATGCTCCTTTTGGTGTGAGAGTAAATTATTCCTCGATTGTTTTTAACGATAAATTATATATAATAGGTGGGAAAGAAAATATTTTATCTCAATATAAAAATGATGTTTGGTCTTTTGACGGTACGGCTTGGAATCAGATTGCAACTACAACAGAATTCTCCCCACGAGAAGCCCTGAGTTCTTTTGTTTCAGATAATAAAATTTATATTTTTGGTGGACGAAGTTCTACTATAAGAGGATTTACAAATTATAATGACATATGGTCTTCTTCTGATGGTGTAAATTGGACGCAAATAAATTTATCAATTAATAACATATCCACTCGGGGATTCTCTAGTATCGTTGTAATTCCTTAATTGATATAATATAATTTAAATATGAAAAATAATATTAAAATTTTCTTTTCCCTCGCTCTTATATTTTCTTTTGCTATTTTTGTTTCTGTCGCTCATGCTTCAATGCCTGGTTGGTTGGGTATTAATCCAGACGGAGGTATTACAGCTGTAGGTACTTTTAATTCAGGTTCTGATTTGGATGCCACCATTGATCCAAATGTTGCAGGTAGTGGAACAAGACTTATTTGGTATCCCAAAAAATCAGCATTTCGTGCTGGTACTATATTTGGATTTCCTGGAACTCAGTGGGATGATGTAAATATTGGGGATTATTCTTTTGCTTTTGGTTACAATACGCAAGCTTCTGGTAATGCATCTACTGCATTCGGTAATGCGACTAGGGCCTTGGGAGATAGTTCCACAGCTTTTGGAAATAGTACAACCGCAAACAATACTTATTCTACTGCTTTTGGGCAAGCAACATTTGCTACAGGTTTAACTTCTACTGCTTTTGGTTCTAGGTCAAATGCCTCAGGTGATTATGCCACAGCTTTTGGACAGCTTTCTAATGCTACGGGAGGCAATTCTACTGCTTTTGGTAATAGAACCAATGCTACCGCTCCTTATGCAACAGCTTTTGGTTATGGAACTACTGCTAGTGGAGAACATTCAACTGCTTTTGGTCTTAGTACTACTTCAGGTGGTTATGCTTCTACAGCTTTTGGTCACTTAATGACAGTAACAGGTAATAGATCTGTAGGTATTGGACTCGATACAACTCCTCGTACTGTTTCTGCATCAAGTGTTTTTTCAGTAATGGGAGGAAACGTCGGAGTAGGTACAGTCGCACCTTCTACCACTGTAGATATTTTCAAAACAACATCCGGCGCAATTAAAATAGTAGACGGTACACAAGGTACAGGAAAAGTTTTAACATCTGATGCAAACGGAGTAGGTACTTGGCAAACACCGACAGGTGGGGGAGGAAATGCTTGGAATTTAGTAGGTAATGCAGGTACAACAGCAGGCACTAATTTTATTGGTACAACAGATTCTCAAGATTTTGTCACAAAAACAAACAACACAGAAAAAATGAGAGTTCTTTCTTCTGGTAATGTTGGTATAGGTACAAATGCTCCAGAATTTAAATTATCTGTTGATAATGATGGAGGTATTATGGCGAAGGGAACTTTTGGACAGGGAGCAACTTTGACTACAACAGGCGCAGGTGTTCGAATGTTTTGGTATCCAAAGAAAGCTGCGTTTAGAGCGGGGGGGGGTGGGTTTTGGAAATCAATGGAATGATGTAAACATTGGTCCTTACTCAACAGCTTTTGGATATCAAACTGTTGCTAGTGGAGTAACCTCTTTTGCCACTGGAAACGGTACTATGGCTAGTGGTCAAAATTCTACTGCCCTTGGAGATCAAGTATATGCACGTGGTTTTGATTCTATTGCTCTTGGTACTAGAATTACAGTTTCAGGAAATAATTCAGTTGGTATTGGTCTTGATTATAATTCTAATCCTTTTATTTCCGCAAACAATGTAATGTCCATCATGGGAGGAAACGTCGGAGTAGGTACAGTCGCACCTTCTACCACTGTAGATATTTTCAAAACAACATCCGGCGCAATTAAAATAGTAGACGGTACACAAGGTGCAGGAAAAGTTTTAACCTCTGATGCAAACGGAGTAGGTACTTGGCAAACACCAACAGGTGGGGGAAATAGCGGAGTTTGTAACACAGGTCAAGTAAATTATATTTCAAAATTCACACCAAACGGTTCAACACTTTGTAATTCAAGAATTTATGATGATGGTAATGGTATTTCTCTAGGAGGAGCTTCGTCTAACGTTATAGCAAGTGGAAATAATTCTGTTGCTGGGGGGGTGAATACTGTTGCTAGTGGATGGGGTTCCACTGCTTTTGGTTACGGTACTACAGCCAGCGGTCCTTTTTCTACCGCTTTTGGAATTTATACTAATGCTAACAATCAGCATTCTACCGCTTTTGGTTCTAATACTACTGCTATTGCTAATTTCTCAACAGCTTTTGGAACTGCCACTACAGCTAGTGGTGATTATTCTACAGCTTTTGGGTATACAACTACAGCTAGTGGGGATCATTCAACAGCTTTTGGAGATCAAGTTGTTTCTAGTGGTCCAGCATCCACAGCTTTTGGATATGAAACTATTGCTAGTGGTGATTATTCCACAGCTTTTGGAGTCAGAACACAAGCTAGTGGTATTAATTCGATTGCTTTTGGTAGAAGCACATTTGCTAGAGGGGATAATTCTACTTCTTTTGGATCAAGTATAATACTTTCAAACACAGCAACAAATTCTGTTGGTATCGGACTCGATAATATTCCAAGAACCGTTTCTGCTCCAAACGTAATGTCCATAATGGGAGGTAACGTCGGTATTGGTACTACTGCCCCTGTGCATATGTTGAATATCGGTGGTTCAAACTTTGGTCTTACTGCGGGCAATGCTTCACCAAATGCTGGAGAAATTCGTTTTGGTGATAACTCTGGATGGAGATTTAATATCGGCCGTTCAAAAGAATCAAGCACTACTAATACATTTAACACAGGAACAACAGGAGTTTTGTTGACAGTACAAGACAACGGTAATGTCGGTATCGGTACAGTTAATCCAAGAAGCAAATTGCAAGTTGAAACTGGTGATGTCTATGTTTCTACGCAAGGAAGAGGAATTATCCTCCGAGCTACGAATGCTAATACTTGTCACAGGGTGACAGTGTTGGGTAATGGTACAATGCAAACTGCACCTGTGACTTGTCCCTAATTAAACTAAAATATTTTTTATATTATTTTATAATTTAAAAAATATAGAATAAAAAATTGAAAAAATTTATAAGATAAAAGGCTTGAGATTCTAAAATAAAAAATCTAAAACAAATCTCTATCCAGTGTTATAAATATTATTTGCTTTTTTTAGAGTATACATACTATAATGTATATATTATAATCGTAATTAATTTTAATTTTTAAAAAATATGTTATCAAATACTTTAGATAAAATCTCTTTCTGGTCGCTTTATTTAGTCGTTATATTATTACCGGTTTTTTTCTTGCCTTTTATAAAAATACCCGTAGAAACGTCTAAAGGTTTGCTCTTTGTTTTAGGACTTTCTTTATCTTTGATTTTCTGGACAGCGGCGCGTTTCTCTGATGGTAAAATCGTCCTACCGAAAACTCCTTTCTTTTTTAGTTCTTTGTTTGTTATCTTGGCTTTTCTTTTTTCTGCTTTATTTTCTCCGATAAAAAAGATTGCATTTTTTGGAACAATGCTCGACAATGGAAGCTTTTATTTTATTTTAGGAGCTTTTATCCTGATGTTTATGTCTTCTATTGTTTTCAATGATTTGCAAAAAGTAAAAAAAGTCCTTAAAGGTTTTTTTGCTACAGGAGCTCTACTTTTAGTTTTTCAATTCTTCAGACTTTTTATACCACAAATACTTTCTTTTGGTATTTTAAATCTAAAAACTGAAAACATCTTGGGCTCTTGGAATTCTTTCGGATTCTTTGCGGGGCTTTTATTGCTTGCTTCTTTGTTTGTTCTAGAATTCTTTACTCTCAAAAAAATACATAAAATATTTTTAATAAGTACTTTTGTTTTGTCTTTGTTTGCAACTATTTTGGTAAACTTTTCTATTATTTGGGTTTTGGTAGGACTTTTTGCTTTGATAATATTTGTTTACAAAGTGTCTCTAATGTCCACAGAAAAACAAGACGTATTAGAAGAGAGCAAGGAGCGTTTTCCTTCTTTGACTTTTGCTACAGTACTTATCTCTATTATGTTTTTTATGTCTGGAAATTTTATTGGTAATTTTTTGCCTGAGAAAATAAATGCTTTAAATACAGAAGTCCGTCCTTCTTTTTCTTCTACTCTTTCAGTAATAAAATCAACCCTTGCAAATGATCCTGTTTTTGGTTTTGGTTTAAATCGTTTTGGAGATGCTTGGGCTTTGTATAAACCAGATGTTGTAAACTTGAGCTTGCTTTGGGATGCTTATTTTGATTATGGTGTAGGGACTTTGCCTTCTTTTGCTGTGACTGCGGGTATTTTGGGTATTGTTGCTTTGCTTGTTTTTATCTTACATTTTTTGTTTATCGGTTTTTCTTCAGTATTTAGAAATTATAGAAAAAAAGAAATTGAAAAATATTTATTTTTAGTTTTCTTGTTTATATTGTATCTTTTAGCTGTTTCTATTTTTTATGCTATGGGTATGGTTTTATTTTTACTTTGTTTTATTTTTATCGGTATCTTTATGGGGCTTTATGCTAATAACAATGCTAAAGGGTTGATATCGTTTTCTTTCCTAAGTGATCCCCGTAAAAGTTTCTTTTCTATCCTACTATTGGTTGCTTTAGCTGTTTTGACTTTTTCTGTGACTTTTAAATATGTAGAAAGATTTGCTTCGTTGTTTTATTATCATATGGCTTTATCTACTAGTGACCTAAACAAGTCTGAGATTTATATAAACAGAGCTGTGAATTTACATAAAAGTGATTTTTATTACCGTATTTATTCTCAAGTTTATTCGGCAAAGTTTTCGAGTTTGTTAAATAAAGCAGAACTTTCTGAAATAGAAAAAACTATTTTGAGACAAAGCTTCGATAATTCTTTGACTGGTTTGAAAAATGCAGTTTCTTTGAATCCAAATAATTATTTGAATCACAGATTTCTAGGTAATTTTTACAGAGATGCGGGCTCTCTCGGAGTTGCAGGTTCTTTTGACGAAGCTATACTTTCTTATAACAATGCGCTTAAATTGAATCCAAAAAATCCAGGGTTAAAACTCGATATAGCAAATGTTTATTATCGTAAAAAAGAATTTATTTCTGCAAAGCAATACGCAGAAGAAGCTTTGTCTTTAAAGCCCAACTTTATAGAAGCATTGTTTTTCTTGTCTAATATTTCAAGTGAATTAAATGAAAATACTAAAGCATTAGAGTATGCAGAAAGAGCTTTGTTTTTTGATCCACAAAATATAGAGTTAATCCAATATATAAATAACTTTAGAAAAAATATTACAAACAAAGCTCCTGGTGCTGAAATGGTAGAAGAAGCAAAAATAGATTCAGAATAAATGGAGAGAATTATAAAAATCTTTTCTAAAGAGTTTAACAACATAAACCAAGCAGCTTTGGTTTTGGGAGGTTTTGCTTTCCTTTCTCAGATACTCGGTCTTTTTAGAGATAGAGCCATAGCTCACTTTATCGGTCCGGGAGCATTACTGGATTCTTATTATGCTGCTTTTAGGATACCTGATCTTATTTTTATTTCGATAGCGTCTCTCGCTTCTATCACTGTGTTGATACCTTTTATTGCGAAGAAGATGTCGGGTGACATCGTCACAAAAGAAGCAGAAGAATATCTAAATAATATTTTTTCTGTTTTTCTTGTTGCTATTTTCCTTGTGTCTGTTTTGGTATTTTTCTTGATGCCTTATTTGGTGCATTTTATTGCCCCTGGTTTTGATGCAGAGATGAAAACAAAAGTAATAGAGCTTTCTAGGATTATGTTACTCTCACCGATATTTTTAGGATTGTCCAATCTTTTTGGTACTATTACTCAGCTCTTTAGGAGATTTTTCTTTTATTCTCTCAGTCCATTGTTTTATAATTTGGGAATTATTTTTGGAGTAATTATACTTTATCCTATCTTGGGTATTTATGGCCTCGCTCTCGGGGTTTCTGTTGGTGCATTGATGCATTTTCTGATTCAGTATTTTGCTTCTTTTGGTTGTGGCTTTAGACCTCGTTTGCTTTTAAGCAATTTTAATTTAAAAGAAATAAAAGAAACTGTTTATATTTCACTACCTAGAACCTTGGGACTTTCTTTGAATAATATCGCTCTTATTGTGATAGTTGCTCTTGCTTCATTTTTAAAAACTGGGTCTATCTCTATTTTTAATTTTTCTTTAAATTTACAAAATGTTACTTTGGGTATTGTGGGGCTTTCGTATTCGGTGGCTGTTTTTCCTGTTTTGGTTAAAAGTTTTTCTTCAAATGATTTAGATAGTTTTAAAAATCATTTGAAATCCACAGCGAGGCAAATTATATTTTGGTCTTTGCCTATATCTTTTCTTTTTATTGTATTGAGAGCACAGATAGTGCGTGTTATTTTAGGCACAGGATCTTTTTCTTGGAACAATACTCGTCTTGTTGCTGCATCTTTGGCTATGTTTGCTTTGTCTATGGTCGCACAAGGACTGATATCTTTATTTGCAAGGACTTATTATGCAGCAGGGAATACAAAGAAACCTCTTTTTATAAATTTGATTTCTTCTACAAGTATTGTTGTTTTTTCTTTTGTCTTGCTTTATGTTTTTGAAAAATATGAAATGTTTAGATTTTTCATAGAGTCTTTGTTTAGAGTTTCAGATATTGCTGGTACTGAGATATTGATGTTGCCTTTGGCATATTCTCTAGGTACTATTTTAAATTTTACAATTCTTTGGTTCCATATTAAAAAAGATTTTATGCAAAAAGAAAGTTTTCTGTCAAAAGCCTTTCTTCAGAGTTTGGGAGCTTCTTTTTTCTTGGGAATTGTTTCTTATTTTGGATTAAATATTTTTTCTCCTATTTTTGGCATACAAACATTTTGGGGTATTTTCTTGCAAGGATTTTTGTCTGGAATTTTGGGTATTTTGTCTGCTATTTTGATTTTACATCTATTGAAAAATGAAGAATTGAAAGCTTTGTTTTTTGCTTTGAAAACTAAATTTGAAGGCAATAAAATTATTAAAAATACCGAAGAAATAGTTTAGGCTTTTATTTTTCCTATTTTTTGCTACTATATCTGTATATGGATTTAAAAAATATAAGAAATTTTAGTATTATCGCACACATAGACCACGGCAAGAGTACTTTGGCGGATAGAATGATAGAAATAACAAATACTATCGAAACTCGTAAAATGAGGGATCAAGTTCTTGATTCTATGGAACTTGAACGTGAGAGAGGTATTACTATCAAAATGCAACCAGTCCGTATGAACTACAAATACGAAGGGGAGGACTATATTTTAAATCTTATTGATACTCCAGGGCATATAGATTTCTCTTATGAGGTGTCACGTGCTCTAAAGGCCGTAGAAGGCTCTATTTTACTCGTAGACGCGACTCAAGGAGTCCAAGCACAAACTCTAACCACTTTATCTATGGCACGTGAATCAGGCCTAAAAATAATACCTGTTTTATCTAAAATAGATTCACCTTTGGCTCGTGTTGAAGATGTAAAATACGAAGTGATAAGTTTACTCGATTGTGATCCTGATGACATAATTTTGGTTTCTGGGAAAACAGGTGAAGGAGTAGAGGAATTACTCAAAGAGGTTATTAAAAAAGTACCTGCTCCAAAAGACACTTATCAAGGTGACAATACCTTGAGAGCTCTTGTTTTTGATTTTAAATATTCTTCACACAGGGGGGTTATCGTTTATATTCGTGTTTTGGATGGAAAAATAAAAAAGGGAGATAGTTTGATTTTCTCTGCCTCAAATGAGAAATTTAATTCTCTAGAGGTGGGTATTTTTTCTCCAGAAGAGATAGCTTGTGATTTTTTGCAAGCAGGGGAAACGGGGTATATTGTCACAGGTATTAAAAAGCCAGGTATCGCAAGCGTTGGAGATACTATTACATTATTTAAAAATCCTCTTCCTCCTTTACCAGGATACGGCATACCTCGTCCTGTTGTTTGGGCTTCTATTTTCCCCGAAGATGCCGATGATTTCGAAGAATTAAAACTAGCACTAGGAAGACTTCGTTTGTCCGACTCTGCTTTTTCTTATGAAGAAGAGTCTAGCGGATCTTTGGGACGAGGTTTTAGATGTGGATTCCTTGGTATGCTTCATTTAGAAATTATTACAGAAAGACTGAGAAGAGAGTTTAATTTACATTTGGTTATTACTACGCCTTCTATTACTTATGAAGTTGTATTGAAAAATGGAAAAACAGAAAAGATATATTCACCTTATTTTTTCCCGGATGACGGAGCTTATACTGATTCATCGGAGCCTTGGGTAAGTGTAAAAATAATTACTCCTAGTGATTATATCGGTCCGATAATGCAACTATTGTTTGAACATGAAGCAGAAATAGGAGATACTGTGAACTTTGGTGACAACAGGTCTTCTGTTGTTGTTAAGATGCCTTTGCGAGAGCTTATGAGGAATTTTTTTGATGAGCTAAAAAGTGCTTCTTCTGGTTATGCTTCTATCTCTTATGAAATAGCAGAAAACAGAAAGGCCAACGTGACACGTTTGGATATAGTAGTCGCAGACGAAGTAGTCCCTGCTTTCTCCAGAGTTATATCAAGAAAAAAAATAGACGAAGAAGCAGAAAAATCCGTAGATAAATTACACAGTGTTCTCCCGAGACAACAATTTGAGATGAAAATACAAGCGAAAGTTCTCGGACGTATTATCGCTTCGAAAACAGTAAAGGCTTATCGTAAGGATGTGATGATGCATGGTAGTAAGGTTGTGGGAGGTGGAGACGTATCTAGAAAAAAGAAATTACTTGAAAAGCAAAAAAGAGGAAAAAAGAAGATGCGAGAAAGTGCAAAGGTAAATATACCCCAAGATGTTTTCTTGAAAATGATGCGTTCAGGGGATAACTAGTTATCTAAATATAGGAGAATACAATAAAATCATACTTACTATTACTAGTAAACTTATGATTGCCCAAAAAGTTTGTATTTTCTTTTGATGTTTTTTATTAAAAAGCATATAATTATCATATCAGAATATGAAGAATTTTCAAGTTAAAAATAAAAATAGATCTTTTTTTTATTCAAAGCAATTTTTGATATTTTTGGGTATGGTTGTTTTGTTTTTTATTTGGCAGATTTTTGGCTTTGTGCAAAAAGCACAAATGGCGAGCAAAAATAGAAAAATAGCAGAAGATAAAAATAAAGAATTAATTTTAAAAAAACAAAACCTTGAAGGTTCTTTGGGTAAGCTTTACACAGCAGAAGGCAAAGAGGACTTTATAAAAGAGAATTATGGCTTGGTAAAAGAAGGAGAAGAGATAGTTATTCTTACAGAAGAGGATTCTTTGAATACAGAAAAAGAAAAGAAAAGCTCTGGTTTTTTAAATATTTTCAATAAAGATAATTAGTGTGATATAATATAAGTATGAACAATATTTTAATTTATGCAGATATATATTTTTTTATAACTTCTGTTGCTGTTGTTTTAGTGACTATTTTTCTTTTAATTTTCTTGTGTTACATGATCAGAATTTTGCGAAGGTTTGATAGACTTTCGCGAAAAATAGAAGAAGGGGTCGAGTCTATGAGTGAAGGATTGAGTGAGATCGTGGAACAAGTCAAAGAAAGTTTCTGGTTTGACTTTATTTTTCCAAAAAAGAAAAACAAGAAAAGAAAATAGTTATTAATTAATCTAAAAAATATATGAAAAATACAAATACAAAAAAAGTTACAACTGTAAAAAAAGAAGTAAAAAAAGACAATAATAAAGTTTTGAAAATCGCATCTATAACAGCAGGAGCTTTTGCTTTGGCTGCAGCAGGGTATTATTTCTTTGGTCCAAATGGCAAGAAAAACCAAAAGAAATTGGCAGGTTGGACTATTAAAATGAAAGGGGAAGTCGTAGAAAAGCTTGAGCAATTAAAAGAAGTCAGTGAGCCTGTTTATAACAATGTTGTAGACGCTGTAGCTATGAAATATGCAAAATTAAAAGATGAAGAAGAGGTTGCAACTCTTGCAAAAGACTTGAAAAAGCACTGGAAATCTGTTACAAAAGACTTTTTAGGTAAAAAAAGTAAAAAATAATTGTTTTCATTTTTGGCTTAGGGTATAATATAACAAATTATAAATTTAAATTTAGATAAAAATATGAAAGAAGTAAAAATATATTCAACACCGTCTTGTCATTTCTGTCACATGGCAAAAGACTTTTTTAAAGAAAATAACGTAAATTTCACTGATATTGACGTAGCAGCTGATATGGACAAAAGAAAAGAGATGGTGGATATGACTGGGCAAATGGGCGTGCCTGTTATATCTATAGACGGAGAAATAGTTATCGGATTTAATAAACCCAAAATAGTAGAATTGTTAGGTTTGTAGTATCTACATAGGAAATTCCTATGTATTCAATACAAAAATCCCCCGAAAGGGGGATTTTTACGTTGTGTTATGTGCAAGGTCTTGCCTCGCACACAAAAAATATGTGGTGTAATATAATTAAACTTTTTAAAAATTAAAAACATTAAATTACTCGTTGTTTGTTTAAGATATTGATTTTTTTAAGGTTATCTACCTTATTAGATTTTTTTTAAATTGTTTTAGGGATTGTTTTTTAGTATAATATTTAAATATGAAAACTAAAATTATTGTATTTTTATTTGTCTTTTTGTTAGTTATTGTAGGTTTTTTGTATTATTTAAAACAAAATAAATTTGAACAACAAAATGTCCAACAATCGACTGAAGCTATTGTTGAAGAAGAAAAAATCTTTGATACAGTAATAAATAAACAAAATACAAATAAATTAGCTTTTCTTATAGGTGGAGCTTCAGTTTCTAAAAAAGATACTGTCCAAGCAATTCCATCTCAAGAATACATTGGAACAGGATTGCAAATTGGTTTAGGTACTGGAAACGATGGATGTAATTTTATTGTAAGTGCGGTTGTAGCAAATAGCCCAGCTTCTCTTGTAAACATAAAAGAAGGTGATTGTTTGTTAAAAATAGATGAAAAAGATCTTTTAGATTCTGTTTTAATTGATTTAGAACAAATATCAGTACTTTTGCGTGGAGAAAATGGAACAAAAGTTAAAATTAATTTGTTTAGGAAGTCTGAAAATAAAAAGATTGAGGTTGTTATTACAAGAGGAGTAGTGAATTTAGCACCCTCAACATTTGATTATGGTAAAATTGTTCATTTGAGTGATGTATGGAGTTCAAGTGATATGATTAATTGGAAAATTGCTACTTCAAATGATTACAAGTGGCGTTCAGCTTTTAATGAAGATAAAGTTAAAGCTGTTTATTTTAAAAATAAAATTTTTGTTTTTGGAAATGGAGAATATCCTAAAGGTAACTTAAACATTAAGCCAAGTGAAATATGGTCTTCCTCTAATGGTGTAGATTGGAATAAAATTTTAGATGAAGCTCCATGGTCAAAAAGTGATGATGCATTGCAGTGGTTTGATGTTGTAGTTTTTCAAGATAAAATTTTTGTAATAGGCACTCTCGATAACCCTTATGGGGATTCTAATCGTGAATTACTAAGAGATGTGTATTCTTCTTCTGATGGTATAAATTGGAATAAAGAAAAAAGACCACCTTGGTACAATGGTTTGATACCATATAAAGCAATTGTATTTAAAGAAAAGATATGGGTTTTTGAGCCATTATCTTCAAAAATTTGGACTTCTGGTGATGGTTCTGGTTGGAATTTAGAGAAAACTAATTTTAAAGAAGAATATAGTTATTTCCAAAATATTGTTGTATTTAAAAATAATCTTTATATATTTACACCAAATCAGATTATTAGTTCATCTGATGGATTAAATTGGAAAACTTTAAAATATCCATATTTAGTAAGTGATACTCAACCTTTTATTGGTAGTGTAATTGTGTTAAATAATAAACTTTGGATTATAAATCAATCAAAAACATTTGATCAAAATGGAAATGTTGTTAACATAAAAGAACGTGATAATATGTGGTCAACTGATGATGGTATAAATTGGACTAAATTCAAACTACCAAGTTTATTAAATGAAAGACTTACTTATACTCTTGTTGGAATTTAATAAAGAATTTAAGAATATTTTAACACACAAGGTCTTGCCTCGCAGATAAAAAATATGTGGTGTAATATAATTGTGTCCTCGGCAGGAATCGAACCTGCAACTATTCCTTAGGACGGAACTGTTATATCCATTTAACTACGAGGACGTGTTTATAATTTAACACAAAATTGTCTTTTTTTGTAGTTGTTTTTATATTGATTTATGCTAGAATATATACGTGGAACAAGAATTAAAAGAAATAAAAAGTATTTTAGCAAATACCTTGACTTTGACAGAAGAAAATAATCAAATGCTAAAAGCAATGCGTAGAGCTCAAAAACTCGCTACTTTTATGCGTGTTGTTTATTGGCTGATAGTTATTGGTATCGCTATCGGAGCTTTTTATTTCCTTCAACCCTTTATCGATCAAACAGAAAGTATGATAAAAGGATTTAGTTCCACTGCGGAGAATTTCAAAAATGTTTTTCCAGTGTTAGAGTAAAAATTCAATAAAATAATCCAACATTTTATTTAAAAAATACATACTGCTCGGGTAGCTCAGTTGGTAGAGCGCTCCCCTGAAGAGGGAGATGTC
>CAYLLX010000002.1:0-20192 GCA_964384975.1 uncultured Candidatus Saccharibacteria bacterium | reverse complement strand
AAGTCTCAGGGCATAACCTTGTTGCTTTGAATGAGGCTTTTGAAGAAGCACAAGCTGTATATGAAAAACCTGTTGTGATAATAGCACACACTATACCCGGAAAAGGAGTACCAGAATTCGAAAGAGACTTTAGATGGCACGGCAACCCTCCCGGTCTTGGTCCAGAAGATAAAATAAAAAAAGACAAACAAGCAGAAACAGCTTTAAATGAATTACGCACTTTAGGAGGTAAAATTAAAAGTGAAAATAAATAATTATGTTAAACACTGAACTAAAATTAAATCCAAAAGTTTTCAACGAAGACGTAGAACAATTGCCAATACGTAAAGGTTTCGGGCAGGGTCTTTTTATGTTGGGAGAAGTCAATAGAAATATTGTAGCCTTGTGTGCTGATTTAACAGAAAGTACTCAAATGCATCTTTTTCGAGAACGTTTTCCGGAGAGATTTGTGCAGATAGGGGTAGCAGAGCAAAACTTAGTCACTGTGGCTTCGGGTATGGCTGCTATGGGTAAAGTACCTTTTGTTTCTTCTTATGCGATGTTTTCTCCGGGGAGAAATTGGGAACAAATACGCACTACGATATCTTACAATGACCGCCCAGTAAAAATAGTCGGTAGTCATGCGGGTATTTCTGTGGGCCCTGACGGAGGTACTCATCAGGCGATAGAAGATATAGCTATTATGCGTGTTATTCCAAATATGCAAGTGGTCTCTCCTTGTGATATTCTCGAAGCAAAAAAAGCAACAATAGAAATAGGTCAAAACAAAAGTCCTGCATATTTGCGTCTTGCTCGCGAAAAAACTCCGATAATAACAACAGAAGACACTCCTTTTAATTTTGGTAAAGCAGAAATTTTCTGGTTGCCTGAGATAGGTTTGGCTGAGGTGGGTATTATCGCGACGGGGGCTTTGGTTTATAAAGCTTTAAAAGTCGCCAAAAAACTCGAAGCACAAGGTATAAAAAGCAAAGTCATGAATATTTCTTGTATCAAGCCTATAGATCGTGAGGCAATAATAAAACTCGCAAAAGAAGCAAAATGTCTCGTTACAGTAGAAGAGCATCAAATAGCAGGGGGATTAGGCAGTGCTGTTTCGGAAGTCTTGGCACAAGAATACCCTGTGCCTGTAGAATTTGTAGGAGTTCGGGATTTATTTGGGCAATCTGGTACACCCGAAGAGCTTTTAGAATTTTACGGAATGGGAGAAAAAGATATAGAAGAAAAAGCTTTAAAAGTTTTGAAAAGAAAAAGATAAAATAACTATTTTGACTTTTTAGGTATTTTTGGTATAGTTGCGGTAGATGAAAAATTCTTTTCGGTCTGATGAAGCACTAGGTGCGAAGGATCAGAAAACCTCAGGAATTCAGATTGAAAACCTTCGAGGTTTGGCGAATAACTTGGGTTTATCCCCAAGCAATATAGCCAAAGCATTAGAAATTGCAAAACACGACTTTGGTCGTGCTGAGCAATTTATTCACAACCATGCAGGAGGGAATTATTAATGAATTTCTGCCGGTTGTCGTAATAGGCTTGAGAGATTATTTTAATCTTGAAAGCCTATTTTTTTTCTACAAAATAATTTGCTGGAGAATTTTTGAGATATTCTTCTAATTTTTCACGAGAAAGTAATCCTTTTTGAGCTCCGACATAGTGCACCACAGACATAGAGTTCACAGGGCCCCAGAGTAGTGCCTCTTCAACACTTTTACCTAAAGCTAGTGCAGATGTGAAAGTAGAAGAAAAAGAGTCTCCTGCGCCCGTACGGTCCACAGGGGATGCCATATCAGGATACATAGGCACATAATAAAGATTTTCTCCATCTGAAGCATAAGCTCCTTTTGGTCCATCTGAGATAGCTACTATCTTTGGTCCTAGGGCATGTAGTCCTTGCGCGAGTTCTTTTATTTCTTTCGTTTCTACTTCGAGTATTCTTTGTGCCTCTTCTAAGTTACAGAAAAAAACTTCAGTATGAGCGTATAAATCTTTTAATTTTTCTTTGCCGAGACTTATTTGAAAAGTCCCTGGTTGAAAAGCAAGTTTTGTTTCAGGATGAGCTTTTAAAAATTCTACTATTTCTGCGTGATAATCCAAAGAATTTGGAGCCAAAGAAGAAAGATAAATCCAACCAACAGGCGGTAAGTTTTGAGGGAATGAATAATTAAATTCTGAATGTTTTATGAGGATTGTGCGTTCTACTTCATACCATAAAACATAGTGATAATTTGTTTTTTTACCAGCTTCTTTTACGATAAAGTCAGTATTGATATTTTCATTTTTTAAAGTTTCGATACATTCTGCACCGTCTTGATCGTCTCCTGTGTAAGTCAAAAGTGCTGTTTTAAGACCTAGTCGTGAAGCAGAAACTGCTGCATTTGGACTGTTGCCGACAGCTTTTACTACGTCTACTGATTCGTAGGGTATCTTGTCTCCAAAACGCATACAAAGCTCGCAAGCTCCAGTATCCACACGACAATTTACGTGTGCGTCTTTTAATTTTATAAATGCATCTGTGACTATGTCACCGATTGCTAAAAAATCTATTTTTTCCATGCTATAATAATAACATATTATAAAATAATTTTCACAATTTATATTGTATACATATATGTATATTAGAAAAATTTTTTGTGTTTTTGTATTTGTTTTATTTTCTTTTACTCCGTATTTAGCAAAAGCAGAAGTTATTATAAATGAAATAAAGTTTAATCCCACAGGGGAGCGTTTTGTCGAATTATATAATAATTCTTCACAGGATGTGAATTTAACAAATTGGTATATCCAAAGAAAATCATCTCCTAGTAGTGATTTTGCTACATTTATTTCTAGTAATATCTTTAAAGATAAAATCATTCCAGCGAATGGTTTTTTTGTTATTTCTAGGGCTGATTTTTCTGGGGTGGATGTTTTAGTCGACAGTATGACTTTGACGGATTCAAATCTTTTGCAAGTTAAAAGAAGTAGAAGTGCAGAAGATATTGCAGATATTGTTTCTTGGGGTGATTTTAGTAATTGTAATACTATTTGTGATTCGGATTTGGTTAAGAAAAACGAAGGCAAAAGTATGCAACGTTTTGGTGATACTTGGTCTGTCTCTGATCCTACTTTAGGTAGAACTAATGTTTTAAAAAACACTAGTAATACAACAGAAAATAATACAAGCAACACAAACAATAATACTAATAATCAAAATTCTTCTAATACAAATACAACTAAAAAGAAACAAGAAAAAATAATTTATGACATAAAAACTTATATAGATATACCTGATTTTGCTTTTGTTGGTTTGCCTGTGAAGCTTAGTGCTTATACTACCGGGCGTGACGGACAGAAGACTTTCAACGGAAAATATTTTTGGAATCTTGGAGACGGAGCTTTTGTAGAGGGTCACATAAAAGATATTTCTTTTTTGGAATACACGTATCATTATCCGGGAGAATATGAAATAAATCTAAATTTTTACGAACCTTTTGATGGCATAGAAAAACCCTCGACTTCAAATATTTTCAACATAGAAGTAGTTATGCTTGATTTGGAATTAAAAAATATTATACAAAATAACAATTTATTCATAGAGCTAATAAACAATACAGAATATCCTCTAGATATTTCTTCTTGGGTTTTGAAAGGGGAGAATAGAAGTTTCACTTTTCCTTTAAATACAAAAATAAAAGCAAAGTCTAAAATAACAATATCACCACAGATCTCTCTTTTTTCTGTTTCAGAATTCAATAAAATTGTTTTTTTAGATAAATACGGAAAAATTATAAATTTAAAAAATAAAAACAATACACAAAATACCTTGCCTGTGAAAAATAATATTTTTATACCTGTGTATCAGAATACAAAACAAAATACAAAAGAACCAACAAAAGAAGGTCTAAAAATAAATGAAGAGAATACTCTTTTTCCATCAGAAGAAATACCAGACCTACAAGCTAACGTTTTAAATCAAGAAAGTATTAATAAAGAAAAAAATAATTCTTCTAATAATTCTTCTGTTATTTATATTTTATTTTTTGTTTTTCTAATTCTGATATCTATTATTGTTTATTTTGTTAGATTTTATGCAAGGAAAAACAATAAAAAGAACGAGCAAGATAAAGGCTCAGAAGACGGATCTGACTTTGATATTTTAGATGAATAGCTATGCGTGTAGAGTTTTGTAGATATCTTCGAGAGCTTTGACTGCATCTCCGGATGCTATGTTGTTTTGGTGATATAAGATATTTGTACAATCTCCCGCAGCCCAAATCCCCGGAGTTTCTGTTTTTTGAGTCCAAGGATCTATTTTTATTTTTCCTATTTCATCTAGAGTTACTATGTCTTTCAAGAAATAAGTATTTGGTATTTGACCTATTTCGACGAAAATACCAGACACATTGAGAGTAGTTTCTTCACCTGTTTTTTTGTCTTTATATTTTATACCTTCTACGAATTTATCACCCAAAACTTCAAGGATTTCTACATTTTTAATAGCTTTCATTTTTGGATTTTGTAAAACCTTCTGAACAGTCACTTCGTCTGCACGGAAATTTTCGCTTCTGTGTAAAAGAGTTACAGAGTTACAATATGCGAGGAGTTGAGCTGCACTTTCAAAACCAGCATTGCCTCCACCAACCACCACCACATCACCACCAGAAAACAAAGGCCCGTCACAAGTTGCACAATAAGTAAGCCCCTTGTGCTCGAGCTTGTCGGCATGTAAGGCTTCGAGTTTTCTACGCCCACTACCTGTGGTGATAAGTATAGTTTTTGAGTTGAAAGTATTATTGTCATCTGTTGTCACAGTAAAAATATCATTTTCTTTTGTAACAGATAAAACTTTTGCTCCTTCTTTGACTTGTAAGTCTTCGCCAGTATTTGCCAGTACGTGATTTTTGAAACTTTTTGCAAGATCGTCTCCAGAGATTTCTGTTGTACCTATCCAGTTATATATCTTTTCAGATACTATAGATTGACCACCCCACTCATAAATAACCATCAAGGTTTTGAGTTTTTTACGAGCAGCGTATACAGCAGCAGATGCTCCCGCAGGACCACCTCCGATAATAATTAAATCATAAATCATTTTCTTATTATAACTATTTTTTTCTTCTTAGGAAAGCGGGGACAGCACTCCAGTCGTCGTTGTCTTCGTCGTCTATTATTATTTCTTCGATAGGGTCTTCGTTTTTCTTTTCTATTTTTTTGATAAATTCATTATTTGTTGTATTGTCGTTGCCTGTATTTGGTATAGAATTATTTATTTCTTTTTTGATTGATATAACAACTTCTTCTTTTTCTTTTTCAGTTTTTGAATTTAAAATAGAATTTAACATTCCAACTTGAGCAGTTTGAGGATTGGTACTAAAAAGACTTTTTTTAGGCAAATCAGCAGGGAAGCTTGTTGCTATTACGGTAACTTTGATTTCACCTTTTTTAAGTTTTTCGTCGTGAATAGTACCAAAAATAACTTTTGCATCTTTGTCTATTGATTCTGTTATTATTTTTGCCGCGTCTTGGATTTCTTGGATTGTTATATCGTCACCTCCTGATATAGCAAAAAGAACACCTTTTGCTCCGTTGATAGAAACTTCAAGTAAAGGAGAATTGATAGCTGCAAGGGCTGCTTTTTCTGCTCTTTTTTCTCCAGAGCTTGTACCGATACCCATAAGAGCACTTCCAGAGTCTGCCATAACAGCTTTTATGTCTGCAAAGTCTACGTTGATAATACCAGGAGTTGTAATGAGGTCAGAGATACCTTCGACTGCTTGACGTAATACATCATTACACAAAGCAAAAGCATCTTTTTGTGTGGTATTTTTATCAAAAATTTGCATTAGTTTGTCATTTGGTATTACGATCATGGCATCTACTTCTTTTGCTAATTCGTCTAGGCCTTTTTCTGCTAATTTCATTCTCATTTGTCCTTCAAAGAAAAAAGGTTTTGTGACTACTGCAACAGTGAGGATGCCTTGTTCTTTTGCTGCGCGTGCGATGATAGGAGCTGCACCTGTGCCTGTTCCACCACCCATACCACAAGCAATAAAAACCATGTCGCTACCTTTGATAACGTCTTGGATTTCTGATTTTGTTTCTTCGGCTGCTTTTTTTCCAATTTCTGGATTCATACCTGCACCGAGACCTTTTGTTAGATTTTTACCAATATGTATTTTCTTTTCTGCTAGAGAGTGATGCAAGTCTTGCGTGTCTGTGTTCATACAGATGAATTCAACACCTTTTACTTTTTGGCTTATCATGTGGTTGAGGGCATTCTTTCCTGATCCTCCGACTCCGATCACTTTAATTCGAGCAAATGTTTCAATTTCTGGGTTTACTTTTGGCATATTTTTGTGCTTTTGAAAGCGTAAATTACTTATAAATTTTATTCCTTATAAGTCTTATGATAGCAGAAAGTTTCAAAAAAACAAAATGATTGACAAAATAGCTTTTTATGGCATTAATTGCTTGATAAAATTATTTATTATGCTTTTTGTTTCTTTTAAAAGAATAGAAAAGTTATTTTTATTATTGTGTAAGTTTTTATTTTTCTTTTGATAAATAATACCTAAAACATTGAACCAAGATGGGTCACGTAATTTGTTTTTATTTGTTTCTTGGAAATCTATTTCTCCCAATTTGCTCGGTAATTTCAAATTCTCTTTTGTCAATTCGTCTAAATTTTTTATTTTAGATCCGCCTCCAATCCAGATAATACCTGCAGGCAATAATTCATTTCTTTTTATTTTTGTTAGATGATTATTTATCAATTCAAATATATCAGAGAGGCGAGCTTCTATTATTTCATTTAGTTTTTTCTTTGATCCATCTTCTACCAAGTTTCCAAGTTTTAAGCTCTCTGCTTTTTCTATGGGTATTTTTAATCCGAGAGCTATATCGTTTGTTATGTCTGACGATCCGATAGGAAATACTTTTAGATAAATCAAATGATTATTTTCAAAAACAGCCATAGAGGTAGTATCGCTACCTATGTTTACCAAAGCACAACCCGCTATTTTTTGTTTGTCAGACAGGACTATGTTTGAAGCTGGTAGGGGGCTTGATCTTATTTCTTCTACTTCTATGTCGCATTCGCTAAAAGCTTCTATGAATTCGTCGGATTGCTTGCTGAGGCAAGTATTAAATAAAACCTTTGATTCTAGTTTTAAGCCATGTAGTCCTTCGGGTTTATCACCAAAAACTTCCTTGTTGTCTAATCTGTAATATAATATATCGTAATCTATTATTTTTTTATTTTCTATTTTTAAATTATTGTTAGCATCAGAAAAAGCTCTTTCTTTGTCTAGATTTGTAACCTCACCGTCAGTTTTTGAAATAACAGCTGTGCCTGTTGTTATTTCAGATTTGATAGTTATAGAGTTAATAGAGATAGAAACTTTTTTTATTTTTATGCCAGAAATTTTTTCTGCATTGTTTGTTATTTTTTTTATGGAACGAGTGAATTGATCTATGTCTGTGATGTAGCCGTGTCGGATACCTTTTGTTTCATTTTCTACAGCACAAAGTATCTTAGGATATTTTTCTCCTTTTGTTGTTTCGGCTATTATGAGTCTTGTTGTTTGAGACCCGATGTCTATTCCTATTGAAATATTTCTGATCATATTTTTTTTCCTCTCTTTCCATTCTACTACTATGTTCCATTCCTTTCAAATGCAACATACCGTGGATAACTAAAAAACCGATAAATTGACGAAAAGTTCTGTCGAAATTTTTTGCTTCTTTTTTTATTACAGCAGGGCAGAGGATTATCTCTCCTTCTTTTTCGCTCAAAGGAAAAGATAAAACATTTGTTGGATAATCTTTTTGTCTGTAGGTATTATTTAGAGTTCTTGAAGTTTTTTCATTTACAAAAGCTACAGACAAAACGTATTCTTCACCCAAGATTTCATCTTTAATATCAAAAAAAGGACAAGCGGGAAGCTTGTCCTTTGTTTTATTTATTAAAGAAAAATTTTCTTCACTCATCAATAAATTATTTTTTGATTGGCTTGCCAAGTTTTTTTAACTTTTCTATGTCTTTCTTTTTAGCCAATTTTTTAAGAGTACCCATTTTGACTTTTAATTTGGATTCTTCTCTGTCATTGTATCTAGCACCTTTTACTTTTTGTATTATGCCAGATTCTTGAACTTTACGAGAAAAACGACGCAATACACTCGCATTGTTTTCGCTTGGGTTCTTTTTTATTTCAATTATTGTTTTCGCCATATTGTTTTTATACTATCATATTTTAAATATATCGCAAGTTAAAAACTTTTTTGACTTTTTTGTCAAAAAGGAGTACATTATAAGTAATGGAAAAAGAAATAGATTACATTACATTAGAAAAAAAGAAAATGCTTGAGGCGGAATTGATTAACCTAGCAGGAGAGAAAAGAAGAGAAATTTTACAAGCATTACAAGAAGCAAAAGCTTTGGGGGATTTGTCCGAAAATGCAGAATATCATCAAGCTCGTGAAGATCAAGGTAAATTAGAAGAAAGAATTCAAAAAATAGAATATATTTTAAAAAATTCAAAAGTCATAGAAAAAACAGTTAGTGACTCTGTGCGTGTGGGTTCTACTATTGTTGTAGAAAAAGAAGGCACAAAAGATCAAAAGACTTATACTCTTGTTGGTTCTGAAGACGCAGACACAGCTTCAGGCAAAATCTCAAATCATTCACCTCTAGGTGAGGCATTATTTGGAAAAAAGAAAGGGGAAACAGCTTCTTTTAACGCTCCAAGTGGTGTTATCAATTATAAAATAATAAAAGTTTCTTAAAAAAAATATGTCTTCACTTGACGAAATACGTAGTCAAAGAATTAAAAAATTAGAAAATTTAAAGTCTAAGGGTTTTGATCCTTATCCAGCTTTTTCAAAAAGAGAAATATCTTTAGCTCTCGCTTGCGAGAGTTTTGAAGATTTAGAAAAAAATAAAGAAATAAAATGGATATCTGGACGCGTGATGTCTATTCGCGGACAAGGGGCGATAATGTTCGTTACCTTAAATGACGGTACGGGAGTATTCCAAGGACTTTTGAAAAAAGATATCTTGGGGGAAGATAAGCTTTCTTTATTTCAAGACACGATAGATATCGGAGATTTTATCGAATTACAAGGAACTTTTTTTGTTACAAATAGGGGAGAGAAAACTTTAGAGGCGGTGGATTGGAGTATTTTGACTAAAAGCCTTTTGCCTTTACCTGAAAAGTGGCACGGCTTGCAAGACACCGAAGAGAGATACAGAAAAAGATATCTAGAAATCCTCACAGACAAAGAAGTTTTTGACCGTTTTGTTTTGAGAACTAATATAATAAAAGAAATAAGAAAATATTTTGATGATTTGGGATTTTTGGAAATAGAAACTCCGATTTTGAAAAACAATGCTGGAGGAGCTATGGCAAAACCTTTTACAACACATCACAATGATCTCGATATCGATATGAAGCTCCGTATTTCTTTGGAGCTAGAACACAAGATGCTTATGGTGGGTGGTTTTCCTGCTGTTTATGAAATAGGTAAAAATTTTAGAAATGAAGGAAGTGACCCGACTCACATACAAGAATTTACCATGATGGAATGGTATAGCGCCTATCATACACTAGAAGACAATATCACTTGGACAGAAGAGCTTTTAAAATATTTAGCTAAAAATGTTGTTAAAAAAAGTGTTTTTAAAGTTTACGATAAAGAAGAAAATATGGTTGAGGTGAATTTTGATTCTGTTTGGCCTCGTAGAAAGTTTGCTGATTTGCTTTTGGAGTATGCTGGGGTTGATATGATAAATATTTCTATGGATGAGTTAAAAACAGAAGCTTTGAAATACGGAGCAGATAAGGGTGAATTAGAAAAAATGAGCCGAGCGAATTTACTTGATTTTGTTTATAAACATACAGCAAGACCAAAACTTATAAATCCTACTTTTGTTATAGATTATCCAGGGGATTTGAAACCTTTGGCTGCTCAGAATCCAGATGGTACTGCAAAAGTCGCTCAGCTTCTAATCGCAGGAGCAGAGATAACAAATCAATACGCAGAGCTTGTAGACCCTTTGAAACAAAGAGAGCTTTTAGAAAAACAAGCTGATTCTAAAAAAGCAGGAGATGAAGAGGCTATGGATCTCGACGAAGAATTCTTGACTGCTATGGAATACGGTATGCCTCAGATGACGGGTTTTGGTATGGGTATAGATAGACTCGTCGCTATTTTCACAGAACAAAAAAATCTCCGCGAAACAATATTTTTCCCAATAATGCGTCCTAGGTAGAAATAAAAATAAAAAAGGGTAACCGGTATTCTGGTTACCCTTTTTTCTTTTTTTAGGCTATCTGTGTGTTGTTATGGATAGCGTTGTTTTTGAAGCTTTTTACTAGATCTTCAAAAGCTTCTGGCTTTAAAAGCCAGTATCCACCAAAGAATCCGGTTCTTACAAATCCGTCATCTTTTTTTTGTTTGGAAATAAAGTCTCCCTTTTGAATTGCCTCAAAATGGATACCGTTTTCCTTTACTTGTGACAGAAATTCTTTTTCTGTCACCCAGCTGTCTAGTATAGCTGAGTAAAACTTTTTTTCCTGCTCCGCTCTTTGAAGAGCTCCGGCAGATTCTCCTACTTTTTTCATAGAAAATTATTTAAACCCAATTTCATAGTATCTCAAAAAAAGCTTTTTAGCTAGTTTTTAGTTATCCACAAATTTTGTTTTGCTTAGTGGGGCAGGGTGGTTTATAATGTATATGAAGTGGGAAAAAGTGGGAAATAAAAAATTATGTTAATCGGCGAATATATACACACAATAGATGATAAAAATAGAGTTTCTTTGCCTGCAAAGTTTCGTAAAGAAATGGGTAAAAAAATCATCCTTACTCCTGGACTTGATAATTGTCTTTTTGTTTTCACTTTGAAAGAATGGGAAAAAGTTAGTAAAAGACTTGTAAACGAAGACGGGGATTTGTCTTTTTTACAATCAGATAAAAGAAGTTTTAACAGATTTATTTTTGGTAGAGCTTTGGATGTAGAAGTCGATAGTATCGGAAGAATCTTGATTCCAGATTTTTTGAAAGAGCGTATCAATCCAAAAGGCAAAGTGGCTATAGTAGGAGTTTTGGATAGATTAGAGATTTGGAATGAGGATTTGTGGAAGAAGTATCGAGACAATGCAGAGAAAGATGCGGATAAATTAGCAGAGAGATTAGGTGAAAAGAAATAATGACTGTTCACCAGACTGTTCTTTTAAAAGAAACAATAGATGGTCTTAACTTATCAGAGCAAAGCGCTGTTGTCTTTGATGGTACTTTTGGAGGAGGAGGACATACTAGAGATATTTGTAAAAACTTTCCAAATATTTTAGTCCTTGTTTGCGATGAAGATGCTAATACTTGGCAAGATTTTAAAGACAAAGATTTGAATATCAAATTTTTCAATACAAATTTTGAGAACATAGACAAAGTTTTAGAGCAAGTAAAGATAGAAAAAATAGACGGTATCTTGCTTGACCTAGGTATTAGTTCTGACCAACTAGAAAATAGGGGACGAGGTTTTAGTTTTTTGCGAGATGAGCCTTTGCTTATGAGCTTGAAATCAGAGCTTTTAGAAGATGATTTGACGGCAGACTATATCGTAAATAATTGGAGTGAAGATACTTTGGCAACAATAATTTATGGATACGGAGAAGAGCAGTTTTCAAAAAGGATAGCAAAGAAGATAGTAGAAAAAAGAAAAATAAAAGCGATTAAAACTACTTTTGAATTAGCTGAGATTATCAGAGAAGCCGTGCCGTTCTTCTACACAAAACAAAGACTGCATTATGCGACTAAAACTTTTCAAGCTTTGAGAATAGCGGTCAATGATGAGCTCGGAGTTTTGGAGAGATTTTTAGAAAAAGGATTTAGTTCCTTGAAAGACGGAGGCAGGATGTCTATCATATCTTTTCACAGCTTAGAAGACCGTATAGTAAAAAACTTTTTCAGAGAAAAAGCAAAAGAAAAAAAGGCAATACTTATAAACAAAAAACCATTTACAGCCAAAGAAGAAGAACTTAAAGAAAATCCCCGTTCTCGAAGTGCCAAATTAAGAATTTTAGAAAAAACATTATAAATAATAAAAAAACAATATGCAAAAAATAAACAAACAAATAAGAAAATACAGCAACGTGTCTATAAACAGCCAAGACGATATAGAAAAAAAGATTTTCAATATGATGATCGTTTCTTTGGGTGTGCTTGCTTTGGTGTATGTTTTTTTGATTTCTAATATTGTTTTTTCTATTGTTGAGCGTAATTCTTTGAATGTAAATAATTCTCTTCTTTCTAGTGAAGTAGGTGAGCTTGAGCTAGAATACCTCTCTGTATCACAAAAAATAGATTTAAATTTTGCTTATCAAAATGGATTTAAAGAAACAAAAACAGAATTCACTCCTCTTTTTACTTCTAATAATTCAAGATTTGCTATAAATGAAAACAGATAGTTTTTTACTTAGAAGCCGTATTTTGTCTGTGGGTCTTGTACTCATTGTTTGTGTTTTTATTGGAAAATTATTTATTTTACAAATTGTTAAAAATGAAACTTTTTTAGAACTTGCTGAAAGACAATATATAACACCTGCAACAGATCGTTTTGAGAGAGGTAGTATCTTTTTTCAAAAACGAGACGGAAGCCTTTTTTCGGCAGCGGGTCAAATATCTGGCTTTAAGGTAGCAGTGAATCCTCTTATTGTGCAAAAATTAGATACAGAGGAAATATATAAAAAAATAAATGAGATATCACCTTTAGACTATCAGACTTTTATTTTAAAAATACAAAAACAAAATGATACTTATGAAGAAATACTAAATCGTGTTTCTAAAAACGAAGCTGATAAAATAAATAATTTAAAAATATCAGGCGTGTCTGTGTATCGTGAAAAATGGCGTCTTTATCCGGGGGAAAATATGGCTTCGCATGTTTTAGGTTTTTTAGGTTTCAAGGGGGATGATTTTGCTGGTAGGTACGGACTAGAAAGACAATATGATAAAACTCTTTCTAGAAGCAAAGAAAACCCGTATGTGAATTTTTTTGCAGAAGTTTTTTCAAATATAAATAAGCGTTTTTCAAGTGAAGAAAAAACAGGGGGTAATTTGGTTACAACTATCGAGCCTGTTGTGCAAGGTTTCCTAGAAAAAACTCTTTCTAATACAAAAGAAAAATATTCTTCGGAGTCTATCGGAGGTATTATAATGAATCCAAAAACGGGGGCTATTTACGCTATGTCTGTAAAGCCTGATTTTGATCCAAATGATTTTAGTCAAATAAAAAATACAAATCTTTTTTCTAATCCTTTGGTTGAGAATGTTTTTGAATTTGGTTCTGTGGTCAAGCCTTTGGTTTTAGCTGCGGGTATCGACAAGGGTGTTATAACAGCAGATACAAAATACAATGATTCCGGTTCTGTTGTTATTGAAGGTAAAGTTATAAATAATTTTGATAAAAAAGGTAGAGGGAAAGATGTACCTATGCAAGAAGTTTTGAGTCAGTCTCTGAATACGGGTATGGTTTTAGCTTATCAGAAATTAGGTAAAGAAAGTTTTAGAGATTATATGTTTGGTTATAAAATAAAAGAAAAGACTGGTATTGATTTACCCAATGAGACGAATGGACTTTTTGGTAACTTAAATTCTCCTAGAGAAATAGAATACGCAAATGCTTCTTTTGGACAGGGTATCGCTTTTACTCCTATAGGTATTACTCGAGCTTTGTCTTCTTTGGGTAATGGTGGAAAGATAGTGACGCCTCATTTAGTAAAAGAAATCCGATATGACGACGGTAGTAAAAAGATTTTAGAATATCCGATAACAGATGCTAAAATAAGCAAAGAAACTTCTGAGGAAATAACTCGCATGCTTGTGACTGTTATGGATAAGTCCTTGAAAAATGGTAAAGCAAAATTTGAGCATCATTCCGTCGCAGTGAAAACAGGTACTGCTCAAGTTGCAAAAGAAGAAGGAGGAGGGTATTATCCAGATAGGAATTTGCATTCATTTTTCGGATATTTTCCTGCTTATGATCCAGAGTTTATTGTATTTCTTTATACAGTTTATCCGAAAGGGGTTCGATATGCATCTGAGACTTGGGCTGATCCGTTTTTAGATATTGCAAAGTTTTTGTTAAATTATTATGAAGTCGCACCAGATAGATAAAAATAATAAAAAAATATGAAAGAAATTTTTAGAAAAATAGTTGTATATATATTGATATTAGAATCACGCTTGATACTTTGGAGATATAAACCAAAGATTGTAGCTATTACGGGATCTGTAGGTAAAACTTCTACCAAAGATGCTGTTTTTGCTGTTTTATCCAAATACGCTTATGTTAGAAAAAGTGAAAAAAGTTTCAATAGTCAGATAGGTTTGCCTTTGACTATTTTAGGTTGTCCGAATGGTTGGAATAATCCTCTTGTTTGGGTGAAAAATATTTTTTATGGTTTGGGACTTATTCTGAAAACGCAATCTTATCCAGAGTGGCTTGTTTTAGAGGTGGGAGTAGGAAAGCCGGGAGATATGGCTGAGACGGCGTCTTGGCTTGCGACGGACGTCGTGATAATCACTGCTATAGGAGACACCCCCGTGCACGTAGAATTTTTTAAATCTAAAAATCACCTAGTAGAAGAAAAAAGTGGACTTATAAATACTTTGAAAAAAGACGGGCATTTGATATTAAACATAGACGATGCAGAAGTTTTTAATATGCGTCACAAATCTAAAAATCGTATTTTTACCTACGGTTTTAACAAAGAAGCAGATATGTTTGCAAGTGAAGAAAATATTTTTTATGAAGATGACAAACCTGCGGGGGTTGTATTTAGAGTCGATGAAAAAGGGGCGAGCGTGCCTGTCATTATCGGAGGAGTTTTTGGTAGGAATCATATTTATGCATCCCTTGCGTCTTTGGCTTTTGCTTCTATTTTAAAATTTAACTTACTAGAAGCGTCTTCTGTTTTTAAAAAATACGAATTCCCTCCGGGACGTATGAATTTATTACAAGGTATAAATGATACTTTAATACTTGATGATACTTATAATTCTTCACCTTTTGCTGCTAGGAGTGCTATAGCTACTCTAGCAGGAGTAAAAAGTGAAAGAAAAATAGTAGTCTTGGGTGATATGCTCGAGCTCGGTAAATATACAGAAGAGGCACATAAAGAAATAGGTAAAAACGTCGCAATAAATAAAATAGATGTATTGTGTACAGTAGGTCCTAGAGCAAAAAATATTATCGCAGGAGCATTAGAGCAAGGTTTCGAAACAGAAAATACTTTTGAATTTAATAATTCTACAGAAGCAGGGGAATTCTTGAAGGATTTTATAAAAAAAGGAGATATGATACTCGTCAAAGGTTCTCAAGGTGTGCGTATGGAAAAAACAGTAGAGAAAATAATGCTTAATCCAGAAAAGAAAAAAGATCTGCTCGTAAGACAAGACGAAGAGTGGATGAAGAGATAGTCGTGTTATAATATATACATTAACAATTAATTTTTTTAAATAATCATGAAGACTTTTGTTTTGGTTTTAGTTTTGATTTTGGTGGTGTTTTTTATTTTTAAAGTTTCAAATAATAAAGATAAACAATTAACAAGCCCTTTGGAAGAGGTGAATTATGCAACTAATACCGCTTTGACAGATGGAGTTTATTCTCTTTCTTCTCCGGCTCTTGTCTCTTGGAGTGGAGACAAACCTTTGGTTGCAGGATACACAGATTCTGGTCTTTTGAGTGTTAAAGAAGGCTCTTTGGTAAAAGCGGGAGAAAATATGACAGGTAAATTTGTTTTTGATATGCAAAGCATCACAGCTGAGACAACGGGTGCAGGTGGTGGAGCAGAGAGACTAACAACACACTTAAAATCAGCTGACTTTTTTGAAGTAGAAAAATATCCTTTAGCTACTTTAGAAATTTCTGAAGCTGTTAAAATAGAAGGAGATAATTATACAGTAAAAGGAACTTTGGAAATGAAAGATGTGAAGAATCCAATAGAATTCCCTGCAAAGATTTTTGGTGAAAATGAAGGAGTAAGAGTTGTCGCTAATGTTGCAGTAGATAGGACTTTGTGGAATGTAAAATACGGATCAGGTAAATTCTTTGATAACTTGGCTGATAAGGTTATAAATGATATTTTCAATGTAAAAGTAGATATGCTTTTGGTGAAATAAAATGATATAGTTTAAATAAAAAAAGCCCACCACGTTTGACGTGGGGGCTTTTATTTTGGGTGAGTTTGTATTTCAATCTCATAGATACAAACAAGTTTTTTTTCACTATTTAAATATATATCTTTGGGTTCTTTTTTAGACACATAGTCAAAGATATTTTTAATAAATTCAGTAGTCTCAACTTTTGGAAAAAGATCTTTTATTCTATTGTGTGCTGTTTTGTTGAGTTGTTCTAAAACTGACCCAGTTTTTCTTTGTTTAATACGAAAGATTAGTTCTTTTGTGTCTTTCTTGTTTTCTTCTTTTTCGTATTTTTTTAAAATAAAAACATCTTCTTTTTTTTCTTTGTAATTTGTTTCAGCAAAAATAGTAAAAGTCTCCATGTGTTTTTTTGATTAAAGGGTGGAACAAAACTAATAATAATCGTATTATTTATAGACATAAAAGTCAACACCAAAACTTTCTTTTTTATTTTTTCGTGGTATATTTTGTATATTGGCTCTATCGTCTAACGGTTAGGACACATCCTTCTCAAGGATGGAATCGGGGTTCGATTCCCCGTAGAGTCACACAACTTTTAGCCTTATTTATTAAGATATTTTTTTTGTACCCTTTTGAGAGTTCAGAACTTTTAGATAAAAAATAGCCACCTCAATTAAGTGGTGGCTAGATAGTTCGTTAAAAAAAAGAATTAGTTACTTTGTTCAAGTATATCTTGGTAAAGTTTCAAATCTTCTCCATAATTTTCGAGCTCTTTTTTTGTCTCAATAATTTTATCTATGGTTTCGGCTCTGAGTTTCTTTACCTGTTCAAGATATTCCTGATTTACTTCTTCCTTATCTGGTGAGGATTTATAATCTTCCAGAAGTTTTATTCTTTTTTTACTGTAATGCAGACTGTAAAATACCATCAATATAACAACAAGTATTCCAAGTATGGGAAGAATATTGCAACAAATATTTTTAATGCAAAATTCTAAAGGATAAACAATCCCTATGGGTATTAAAAATATCCCTAATACCATAGACACATAGAATACCAAAGCTTGGTTCTTGTATTTGAGTATAGCTTTTTTATGGGCTATATTGTTAACAATATCTTGTCTGATCTGTGATACATTTTTCATTATTTTTTTGATTTTAAGAGTTAAACAATATTTATTTTTTTAGTTAATGATTGAAAGAATAAGCTTGAAAACTACAAGGTAATTTGCAAAATTATTCTCTCAATCTAACCCTTAAAAATCTATTTTAAAGAACAAGTGCGGTTTATAACCGCTCCTGTATGATAGCATGAAGCCTTGATAAAGTCAAGTTATTGTATACGGGGAATGTAACGATTTTATCCAACTATCAAACTCAATTCTTTAATCCCTAATTCAATCCATCCTATATCTCTACTTAGTTCTGAAAGCCACGCAATTGAGTCACCAATAAAAAAACTTCACTTTTGTGAAGTTTTTTTATTGGTGACTCTAAGCGAGTGAACTACTTCACTCTCGTCGGGGGATCGAAAGACGGAGCGGTTTACAGGTTTAGTAAAACCTGTCGCGAGTCGGGGTCGAGAAATTTTTGTTTTGGCGAAAACAAAAATATTCGTGACCGATTCCCCGTATAAAATTATAATTAGTAACTTGTGACACAAGACAATTCTTCAAAAATCCATGCTAAAATACCTACATGTCTATTTCAAAATATTTTGGGGCGAATTTGGCAAAGATTTTGGCGGATAAAATTTTAGAATTTTATCCCGAATTTGAAAGTACTTCTTTTGTCTCTTCTGTTCAAAAAAAAGTTAAAAATAAAACTTACACAGAAAGAGTAGATATTCTCGCTTCTTTTTTGAGGGATTTTCTACCAAAAGATTATCCGAAAGCTTTATCTATTTTGGTAAATATTTTAGGGGAAGAAAACAAAGAGGAGACGGGGATGTTTAAAAAATATTATTGGATTTTGCCGATAGGTAAATTTGTAGAAAAATACGGCATAGAGTATTTTGATCTTTCAATGAAAGCATTAGAAGAAATAACTAAACGCAACACAAGTGAATACGCTGTCCGTCCTTTTGTTCGTAAATATCCCAAGAAATCTTTAGCAATTATAAAAAAATGGGCTAAGTCAAAAAACTTTCATTTGAGAAGGCTGGCTAGTGAAGGGCTTCGTCCAAAGCTACCTTGGGCGAGCAAGCTTTATGATTTTGCCGAAAATCCAAAAGTAGTTTTTGAAATATTAGAAATATTAAAAGAAGATGAAATAAAATTTGTTAAAAAATCTGTTGCAAATCATTTGCGAGATTATCTAAAAATAAATCCAAAAGAAACAGAAAAAATAATAAAACAGTGGAGTAAAAGTAAAAACCCACACACCCTCTGGATTATAAAACACGCAAAAAGGGGAGGACTTTTGTAGACGTCGGACGTCTACAAAAATATTTATTTTCATATTTTAAATTTACATTAAATTAAAATCTCTGCTCCTGTTAGTTTTAAGATAAATTGCTTTTTTGGTATAGTGTGTTATAATATGGTTATATGGTTCTTTTAAAGTTTCTGCTTTTAGATAGAGCATAGAGTATATAAATATTATTTATTTGTATCTTCTATGCTCTAGCCCTAATGGTGGAGCAAAAAATCATGGTAAAACAAGTAACACCCTTTAGATTTAGCTACAGAGGATTTGTAGTTAAATTTACCTCTATCCCTAGGAAAAGTGGAAAAGATCAATTTTATTCTTTTTCTATTATAGAAGAGGAAGAACTTACACAGCAGGTTTTAGATGCTGTAAAAACAAAAAAAGTAAAAAAGGAGCAATTCCTTGATTGCACAGAGGGGGTTGTTAACAAAATAATTGAAATCCAAACTGGAGTAAATCCCTCTAAAACCAAGAGGAATAAAGTTAATGTTTGGTTTGAGGTTATTAAACCTGGGGGGCCTAATAGCTTTTGGCAAATCAGGCTTGCACACCATCGTGGAGTGTTAAGAAAAAATTTTATTATAGAAACAGAAAATAAACCTGTCTCTGCCAGAAGTGCCTGGTACAGTATTTGGAGTCTTGGGTACGCAAAAGAGTATGGTTCTTTTTTGCTAGAAAATTTCAACACTGAAGTTCGTTTTAATATAAAAAAAATGGACAAACAGACTATCAGAAATTTTTCTACAAATTGTTTCAAGTTCGAAAAAAATTAAAAAATAGCAAATAAACAGCCTCAGATTATCGAGGCTGTTTTTTTTGTAGACGTCGGACGTCTACAAAAATATTGGATATTTTGCTACACTGTATTTATGAAATATAAAATTTTAAAATTTATCATCGTTTTTCTTTTGGTTTTTACTTTGCCTTTTAAGTTTGGGATTATTAGAACAGGTAAAGAATACGCTTTTCCTATTATCGTGCCTGTGGCTATCGGTTTGGTTGAGTTATTGTCGGCTGTTTTGATTTTAAATCAAAAGACTTTTAAAAAAGGTTTGATTTTAGCTTTGTGTGTTTTTGGCGGAGCTATATTGGCACATTTGTTTGTAATAGGTATTGGCTACGGGACAATAATGTTCCCTTTGGCTCTACTCGGATTTTTCTCTTCTTTGTTTTTGATAAATAAAAAATAAAAAAAGACCATCACGAAGACGGTCTTTTTGACTGTGGCAGTCTTGATTTTCACCAAGGACTGCCGAACACGAAGTGGTAATACAACCCCGCTGTAAAAGAGAGCATGGAAATCATTCCCACTTTTAAAGCAAAATTGTGCTCAGTTGGTTTCCAGTTTGTTATTAAGAATACGGCAACCAAGTTGTAACAAATACCGCATCCCAGAAAAAGGAGCAGTAAAAAAATTTTATCAATTTCTGAGTTTATTAACTCAGCATTGATTCCACTTGCCCCATTTATTACATATGGAGCACTGGCAATCATGAATAAACCTGCTATCGCAGATATTATTCCTAATATTTTTTTTAACATATTTTCTTTTGCTCCACCATTAGGGCTAGAGCATATAAGATACAAATAACTAATATTTATATACTATATGCTCTATCTAAA
>CAYLLX010000001.1:239-21236 GCA_964384975.1 uncultured Candidatus Saccharibacteria bacterium | reverse complement strand
TTTGGAAGAAATTTGGCGTAGACAAAATTTTACAAGAAGCCCACGAAAAAGGAATAGTGCTTTCTGGGTTAAGTGCGGGAGCAATTTGTTGGTTTAAGTATGGAAACTCTGATTCTCGTAAAATGAAAAATCCAAAAGCTCCTTTGATAAAAGTTTCGGGGTTAAATTTTATTCCTGCTCTTTTGTGTCCACACTATGATTTTGAAAAGGACAGAAAACCTGATTTGAAAAAAATGATGAGTAAAACTTCGGGAATAGCGATTGCTATTGATAACTGTTGTGCCATTGAAATTATAGACGAAACCTACAAAATCATCTCTTCAAAAGATTCTGCAAATGCTTATAAAGTATATTGGTCAAAAGGAAAATATTATCAAACTTTAATACCGAAAGAAAAAAAGTTTTTACCATTATCTGATTTGCTTTTAAAATAATTTATGAAACTCTTTGACCTAAAAATTGTAATAGAAAACCTCCGTGGCTCATACAAAAAATTTGCCGACACTTTGGAAGAATACCCTATTCTTGGTGTAACTTTTCCAGTTCACTATGGCTACATAGACGGATATATCGGTGAGGATACTCATGACCTTGACGTGTTTGTTGGTAGTGGAGAAATGCACGGAATTATGCGAGTAAATCGTGATGATGTTATTGGTGGAATTGAAACAAAACTAATTATTTATGTTACAGAAAAAGAATTTGAAGAAATCACGGAAACATACAAACTTGTCATAAATGAAATTAAAAAAGTGAACGAGGAAGAAATTATAAATCTTTTGCCAAAATTTTTGGACACAAAAAAGGAAAAATAATATATGAAAAATATTCGCTTTTTTAATATAATAAGTTTTTTGAAAGGTTTATATTATATTAATATTTCTATGTTATAATAAAAGCATAATGAAACATAAATATAATAAAGGTTTTCTGGGAGTAGGTGTAATAATAGCTGTCATTGTTTTTTTGGTTGTTGGTGGTGTTGTTTATTATGCAACAAAAACTTCAACTCCTTCTTTAAACATAGAAGAAAATAATTATCAACCACAAACAAATCAAAATTCAAATTCGCCAGTAAAAACTTCTGGAACAATAAATGTATCAGTTTATTTTGCTAATACAATTTCTAATCCAGGTTTTCCTGATTGTCGTGTTAACTATGCTGTTTCTCGTACAATCCCACAAACACAAGCTGTTGCACTAGCAAGCCTAGAGCAACTTTTACAAGGACCAACAAATACAGAATATAATGAAGGATACCGAACATTTCTTGGTACGGGGATAACTATAAATTCGTTAACTGTCACAGGTGGTGTTGCACATGTAGATTTTGCAACACTTACCGGTCCTGGTGGAACATGTGGTGTTGCAGGGTTGGTATCTCAAATCAAAAATACTTTACTACAATTTCCAACAATTCAAAGTGTCAATATGACTGTGAACGGACAAGATGCTTCGACAACGCTCGAAGGAATGATTTAGTAGTCTTTTTGTAAAAAATGGTTTTTAAAAAAATCCTCAATTTGAGGATTTTTGTTTTACTAAATTTTGGCTGGCGGGTAAGTGGAAAAAATACGGATAAAATGATAAAATCATTTTATGAACAACCGATATGAAAATGAAGGCTTAGATTTATGGTTGAGAGAGAAACTTTAATTTAAAAATTATGCAAGAAGATTTACAAAAAACAATTTATGATTTAGAAACTGCACTCTTAAAGCCGGAAATTAGATCGTCTGCAAAAGATTTAGACTTGCTTCTTGCGGATGATTTTATGGAGTTCGGAAGCTCTGGTGAGATTTATAATAAAAAAATGATTTTAGAAAGGTTGCCTAAAGATACCAAAATTTCTCCTGTTCAGTTTGAAGTTTATGATTTTCAAGTAAAAGAGCTAAGTGAAAATGTAATTTTGGCAACCTTTAAGACAAACAAAACCCCGCCAGACAATAGTCGTGTTACAGCATTGAGAGCTTCTGTTTGGAAAAAAACGAATGGAAATTGGCAAATGGTTTATCATCAAGGAACATCTACTAAATAATTTATGGAAAAAAATTTTTTTGAAAAACCAAAGAATTCAGAAAATTTGGATGTTTATGTCCCTACTCTAGAAGATTTAGAAACAAAAGATTATAAATTTCTTTGTGAAAAATTAGCAGAGAATCATAATAAAATTCTGTCTAAGATAATCGAAGGCAATTATCCATTTTTTGCTCTTCATGGCACAAATAGTGAAAATACAAAATCTTTATTGAAAGCGAAAGGTGAGCACAGGTTAGAGTTGGCAACTTTCTATGAAAAAGAAAAAACTGAATTTTTTTTGTATAAATTATATGCCATGGCAAGATATGTCACCGCATACGCTTTAAAAAACCAAAATAATTTATCAAAATTTGATTTAAAGGGTAATATTTTAGTTTTTAATGTTGAAAAAAATGATAAAAATTCAACTCATAAATGGGAGCATTTATTCCCTGGTTTAGATGGTTTTGGTGTTTTGTTAGGTGGTGATAGTCCAAAAGAAAAAAAGTATAGGGAGGATTTGTCAAACAGAGATAATTTACCATATCGAACTGATGAATATTTTGATATTCAGAAAGAGTTATCTAGCGGATCTTTAAATGTAATTCCACTAGAAGATTTTCAACAACTTACAGATAAGTTTGAAAGAGGATCAAAAGATTTAGGGTATAAAATCTTGCAATGTAGATTTAGGGATCAGGAAATTGTAAGTCGGATTTTAAAAATTTTTGAGAAATAAAAACAAGGTTAAAGATTTAGTGTATTGAGTATTGCTTGATAAAATGGTAAGATATGTTTATGAAAAATAATAAAGTTTTAATAAGTATTATAGTAACTTTGATTATCATTATTGTTGTGCTTTTAATAAAAGTAAAAAACCCTTATGTTGTGTATGATTCGCCATATCCTTCACCACAAACTCCAAATCCAACACCTGATCCAACTACATCACCCACACCATCACCAAATCCGAGTCCTAGCCCATCACCTGCACCTTGTAATATTACATCAAGTGGAAGTCTAGAAAGTCAATATGATAGCTATAAATGCCAGTTTTCATTAAAGCACTCCACCTATTATAATGCATTGACTGCTTTCAAATCAGCAACTGATTCTCATATGGAAGTTACAAAAATAGATTTTTATGTTCCAGGTAAACTTCCACGAGAGGATGGAAATCCATATTTTATTGGACGAGGAACGATTGATTATAATGCAAATTCTTGTGTAGTGGGTTATATGAACCTAGTAACAGGTGTTACAGAAAGTTATCGTGATGTTTGTTATATAATAGACTAGATTTATTAGAATAATTTTATATTAAAATAAAAACCCCGTCTTTATCTATTGAGACGGGGTTTTTATTTTTTTTATTTACACTTTATTCCACTTACGAATTGATTGTTTTTGTTTAGTATTAATCCGGCGAATCCGTTTTGGTCAACACAATAAAAACCGTCTTCTGTTGTTGATTTATTTGTTATGGTGAAGCTTTTTGACGGGTATGTTTTGCTGACCGCACAGTTTATGTTTTGAGTTTCTTTGTGTTGATAAAAGTTTTTTATTATCGAAGAAGTACAAATATTTTTTTCATTTGAAGTACCAAAATTTTGATTTTCATCAAAATATATAACACTCGAAGTGTAAATATTACTTGTACCTGCTTTTATTGATGCCTCGCGTCCTGCCAATACGGCTTGTATTGTTTTTTCTTTTAATTCATTTTCAATTATTTCTGGTGGTGTTGTTTGTGGTTGCATTCCTAATTCTATAAACAATTCATTGAATATCTCATTTAACCCTTTTTCTGCATTTATAGTAAATTCTAATAGATCTTTTGTTCCTTGAGTTACTTCTTCTTTTTCTGCAGAAGTTAGTTGATTGAAATAGTATTCATTTGTTTTTATCAAATCAATATTTTTTTTAGATCTTACCATCAGGGTTTTTTCTTGTATTAATTTCACTATCTCTAATTCTTCTTTTTCTGACAAAGAAGAATTTTCTAATTGTGATTCATATGGAGCTAATTCTTTTTTTAGCATAGCTGTATATTCGGCATCTATTTCGGTATATGTTTTTATTTTTGTAGTATTTTGTGCAGGAGGTGTTGTGTTTGTGGTAGCAACTTTTATTTCTGTACTAGAAGTTGTTTTGTTATCTGTAGATTTTTCTTCTGTCGTGCTTGAAGATGCTTCTGTTGTTATTTCACCAGGTAAGGGGCTTATTTCAACTGGTTCGTATTTTACTTTTTGATAATTATTGTAAAAATAATATCCACCTAATCCGAGAACCACTATAAAAGGCAAAGCTAATAAAAAAACTTGTACAAAACCCTTGTTTTTATTCATTTAATAATTTTATCAATTTATATAAAATAAAACAATTTTATAATTACATTATTTTTATTTTTCTTGTATAATATATTTATCATGCAAATCTCAATTTTGGGCTATGGATCATACGGGAGTGCTTTGGGGCAACATTTAGAAAACAACAATCATGAAATAATAAAAGAGAAAGTAAAGGGTTCTGATTTTGTTTTTGTGACGGTGCCTTCTTTTGCTGTGCTGGAAGTTTTGCGAAAAGAAAAAGAGAATCTGGGGAATAAAAAAATAGTTATTTGCTCGAAAGGTTTTGCCACAGAAGGGGAGCTCCTCTCGACTATTTTAGAAAAAGAATTTAAAAATAGATTTTATTTTCTATATGGACCGAGTTTGGCGAGTGAGTTGAAAGAAAAGAATACTTGTTTTATTTTACTTGCAGGCGGGGAGGGATTAGAAGAAATTAAAAATCTTTTAGAATCACCCTATATGCATATAGAGCTCTCTGCTGATATCGTCGGTGCGCAAGTCGGGGCGACTTTGAAAAATATCGCAAATATTTTTTTGGGATATTGTATCGGAGCGTCTTTGGGGGAGAATACTCAAGCTCTAGTTTTCGTAAAAGCATTTCGTGAAATACAAAAGATAGGTCTCGCACTAGGAGCTGAAAAAGAAACTTTTATTGGGCCTGCTTGCCTAGGAGATATGTATTTGAATTCTCGTCATAGGAAGATCGGAGTAGAACTCGGCAAAGGGGGAGACCTCGCGGAGATTTTAAAAACTTTACCTTATAATCCCGAAGGATTTATCAACTTAGATAATTTAAAAAAACTAGCAGAAAAGAAAAATATAAAAATACCATTTTTTGAAATATTGGTTGATTTATTGGACAAAAAAATAAACATAAAAGAAGCAATAGAAAAAGTTCTTTTGTTAAATTAAAAACTAGACTAATAAGACAAAAAGTGTTATAAATAAAAGAACTTTTCTAAAAAGTTACATATGGTGCCTATAGTGTAATGGTTAGCACTAGAGTTTGTGGAACTCTCAGTTCGGGTTCAAATCCCGATAGGCAC
Organism: uncultured Candidatus Saccharibacteria bacterium; assembly: GCA_964384975.1. Taxonomy (GTDB): domain Bacteria; phylum Patescibacteriota; class Minisyncoccia; order Phycocordibacterales; family UBA9973; genus UBA9973. The sequence continues at coordinate 15,820 of CAYLLX010000001.1, read as the reverse complement.
CCACACCTATATTTTTATAGCAGGCTTTCTTTTGTTCTCAATTTAAGTTGTGCTAAAGCTCGCCCGTCTTTTTTCAGAGATTGTTCTCTTTTGCGTGCGTCAAATTCTTTTGAATAAGCTTCGTAATATCTCAGTTCGAAAGGGCGACGGGCTTTTGTAGAGCTAACTTCACCTTTATTGTGCTCAGAAAACCTGCGTCGTAAATCATTAGTAGAACCAAAATAAAGTTTATTGTCACTTATGCTTTTTAAAACATACACATAATACATAATTACATTATATGATTTACGACAATAAAAATATAGGTGTGGGTGTAGGCACCCAAAAATAAGGAGTGCACGACTATATTTTTGGAGTGTGCCCGTATGGGTGCACCCCGATTGCTATATTTTCACCCCTAAAAATAATATAATATATTTATCTATTTCTGAATAAAAATGCATAAAAAAATATTTTTTAAAATTTTATTTTTAGTTTTGTTTTCTATTTTGTTGTTTTTTCTGTTATCCAATTATTCTAAAAAATTACAAAAAATACAGACAGAAGAAAATAGGGTAGAGGTAAATAATTTTAGTGAAAATACAGAAAATAAAAAAGAAGATTTTTTAAATAAAAGTGAAACTGTTTTGAGTCTTCCGACAAGTCTCATTTCTTTTGTAGAAAATTTAAATATAGAAAAAGAAAATTTTTCTGTTAATGCACCTACGAATCTAGGTGAAAAATACAAAGTAGTAAAAGTTATCGACGGAGACACTGTAGATGTTTTAATAAACGGAAAAACTGAGAGACTAAGGTTGATAGGGATAAATACTCCTGAGACGCTAGATCCTAGGAGACCCGTAGAATGTTTTGGTATCGAAGCATCTAATAAAGCAAAAGAATTACTCACAGGTAAATATGTATTTTTAGAAAGTGACCCGTCACAAGGGGAGAGAGATAAATACGAGAGACTTTTGCGTTATGTATTTTTGGAAAATGGAGAAAGTTTTAATTTAAAAATGATCAAAGAAGGTTTCGCACACGAATACACTTATGATTTGCCTTATAAATACCAAAAAGAATACAAAGAAGCAGAGAAAAATGCTAGGGAAAATACTTTAGGACTTTGGGGAGATATTTGTGCCGATTATACGGAAAATGCGAAAACATACGATGAAAATTCTTGTTCGATTAAAGGCAATATAAACACGAGTGGGGAGAAAATATATCATCTGCCTTTCTGTGCTTCTTATGAGAAAACAGTCATTAGTGAAACTGCAGGAGAGAGATATTTTTGCACTGAAGAAGAAGCTTTGTCTTTTGGTTGGCGTAGAGCTTTAAATTGTGATTAAAAAATGTTATATTTTTCTTATGGACTGGTCTACTAGAAGAAAAATTTTTTATTTGGGCATGCTCGCTTTTTTTGTTGTTTTTTTATTGTTTATTGTATTTCAAACATTTTTCAATGAGAAGCCTACTTGTTCTGATGGAAAGCAAAACGGAGAAGAGAGCGGTGTGGACTGTGGAGGAAGTTGTCAGCAGATATGTTCTTTTCAAGCAGATGAGGTTTCCGTTTTTTGGTCTCGTGCTTTTGAAGTTGTACCGGGGAGGTATAATGCTGTCGCGTATTTGGAAAATAAAAATATAAATTCTTTGGTACAAAGAGTAAACTATCGTTTTCGTTTTGCTGATGCTAACAATGTTTATATTGCTTCTCGTGAAGGTACTGCGTACATACCTCCAACGGGTAAATTTGCAATTTTTGAACCAGCTATAGGTACAGGGACTTCTGTGCCTGTATATACTTCTTTTGAATTTACTCAAGCTCCAGCTTGGCAACAAGCTCGCGCAGATATTTTAAATCAAATAAAAATAATCACCAGCGAATATGTTTTTGAAAATAGTACATATCCAAAGTTGACTGCTAAAATAAAAAATAACTCTTTGCTCGAAATACCAAATATAAATGTAATAGTTATTTTGTATGATAGGGATGGTGTCGCGATAAATTCCAGTAGGACTTTTGTTGATTTACTTGAAAGAGAAGAAGAAGAAAATTTAGTTTTTACTTGGCAAGAAGTTTTTGATCGAGAGGTTGCTAATATTGAGATTATTCCTATTTATAATATTTTACAAGTAAGAATTTAAAATGTTTTCTTTTTTAAAAAAAATAGATTGGTTGCTTTTGCTTTTTGTTTTACCTATATCCATAGGGGGTATTTTGACTATGAAATCTTTTGTTCCCATGGACGGACAACCAGACTTTTTTTCTAGGCAGATTATATGGCTTTGTGTCTCGTTGATAGCTTTTTTTATTTTTGCTTATATTGATTTTCGTTTCTTGAAAAGGAGTGATGTTTTATTTATTTTATTTTGTGTTTTTTGTGGTATTTTACTTTTACTTTTTGTTGTAGGTAGCACAGCCAAAGGTGCGACGAGTTGGTTTTCTTTTGGGGGTTTTTCTTTTCAACCGGTGGATATGATGAAATTAGTTGTTATCTTAGTATTTGCAAAATACTTTTCTCGTAGGCACGTAGAAATAAAAAACATAAGGCATATATTGATTTCTGGTTTTTATGCTTTTGTCCCTTTTGTTTTGGTTTTCCTGCAACCAGATTTTGGTTCTGCGATGATTATCTTTTTTATTTGGCTCGGGATGGTTTTGGTGGCTGGTATAGCAAAGAGACATTTGCTTTTTATAGCAGGTGTTTGTGCTTTGGCTTTTATTGTTTTATGGACTTCTGTTTTTGCACCTTATCAAAAAGCACGTATTGCGACTTTTTTAAACCCTCTTTCTGATATAAGGGGAGCAGGATACAATGCGTACCAGTCTACCGTTGCTGTCGGATCGGGGCAGTTTTTGGGCAAGGGCCTTGGCTTTGGTACTCAGTCACGTTTGAAGTTTTTACCCGAATATCAAACAGATTTTATTTTTGCTGCTTTTTCTGAAGAGTGGGGTTTTGTTGGATCTTTTGTCATACTTATTTTATTTGTTTTAATTTTTTGGAGAATTTTGCAAATTGCTTTGCTCGCTAGTTCGAATTTTGAAATGCTTTTTGGTATTGGTCTTGCTATTTATTTTATGAGTCATATAGTTATCAATATAGGTATGAATTTGGGTATTATGCCTGTGACGGGCATACCTCTACCTTTTATGAGTTACGGAGGTTCGCATTTATTAACAGAGTTCATCGCTTTAGGTATGCTTATGAATATGAGAAATTATTCTCGAGCTATACATAGAGACGATGCTAAAAATGAATTTTTAGGAATATGATTTTAATTGATGGAAAAAAAATAAGAGATAGGATTTTGGAAAATTTAAAAAGAGATATTAAAAATCTTTCTTTTCAGCCTATTTTCACAGATATTTTAGTAGGAGAAGATCCTGTTTCTTTGAAGTATGTAAATATGAAAGCAAAAATGGCAGAAGAGAATGGTATTTTTTTTCGTAAGGCTTTTTTCCCTGAAAATATTTCGCAGGAAGATCTAATAAAAGAAATAGAAAAGATTAATAAAGAGGAAAATATGTGTGGTGTTATTGTACAGCTTCCTTTGCCTCCAAAATTTAACAAGAAAAAGATTTTAGATTCTGTTTCACCCTTGCTTGATGTTGATTGTTTGGGGGAAAAAGCATCCAATGAATTTTATTATTCGAAAGACAACTTGCTTTCTTTTCCTACAGCTTTGGCTTGTCTTGAGGTTTTCAAAGCAACAGGTGAATCTTTGAAAGATAAAAATGTTGTTATTTTTGGATATGGAGAGCTTGTGGGCAGGCCTTTAGAGGGTCTTTTGATGAAAGAGGGTATTTACCCAAGTATTATAAAAAGTGATACTTTGCAAAAAGAAGAAATATTGAAAAAAGCAGATGTTGTGTTTTGTGGAGTTGGAAAGCCAAAGATTTTAAAAGGCGAATTTTTGAAAGAAGGGGTGGTGATAATAGATGCAGGAACTTTTGAAGTTGATGGATCTTTGGTGGGGGATGTGGATTTGGATTCTGTGAAAGATAAAGCGAGTTTTCTCTCTCCTGTGCCGGGGGGAGTGGGGCCTGTGACTGTGGCTATGCTTTTGTCTAATATTATAAAAGTAGCAAAAAATAAATGATAAATTCTATTTTAGAAATAAATAATAAAATATTTTTCTTTTTATATAATTTAATACACCAAAGTATTTTTTTAGATTATTTGGTTTTATTTTTCGCAGAGTACACGACTTATTTAGTTATATTTATTATTGTACTTTATCTTTTGTTGCACAAAGATTCGGTGGATTCTCCTAGAAATATATTTAAAGATAATCAAAAAATAAAAGAATTTCTATTGTTTTTTTTAGCCAGTGTTTTTGTTTGGTTTTTTTCTTCTTGGATAAAAAACATTATAGCTTCACCTAGACCTTATGTTTTTTTTGAAAATTTAAAACCTCTTTTTTTATATGATTCTTTTGCTTTTCCTTCAGGGCATACTGCATTTTTTGCTACTTTAGCTTTTTTGTTTTTTTATTTACATAAAACTTTAGGGTATTTTCTTTTTATAATGACTTTTTTTGTTGGAATTGCACGTATTGCTTCGGGTGTACATTTCCCGATAGATATCTTGGGTGGTTTGTTGATTGGTTTTTTAATTGCATATTTAGTGAAAAGAATATAGAATAGCTTTATATTATGTGGAAAAATAGAATTAAAGTTTTAATTATTTTATTAGTAGCGTTTTGTTTGGGTTTTTTTATATTTAAATCAGAACCAGGTTTAAATAAGAATTACGAAAATACAAGTTCTTTCTTTACAAAGCTACCTTTCAAGCTTGGTTTGGACCTTTCTGGGGGGACACATTTAGTCTACAAAGCAGATCTTTCTCTTGTAAAAGAGTCAGATATTGATGACTCTATGAGTGCCTTGAGAGATGTTATAGAAAGAAGAGTCAATCTTTTTGGTGTTTCTGAGCCTTTGGTTCAGGTTCAAAAAAGTGGACTTGTTGCAGGAGAAGACGAGAAACTTATCGTAGACCTTCCAAATGTTACAGATATTAAAAAAGCAGTAGAGATGATAGGGGAAACTCCTTTGTTGGAATTTAAAGTTGAAAAAGATGGAACAGAAGGACTCGCTTATTCTTTGAATGAAAATGGAGAACTTGTGCCTGACGTAGACTCTATGTTTTTACCTACAAAGCTGTCTGGTAAATATTTAAAGCAAGCAATTTTAGAATTTGATCCTAATACTCAGCAACCTATGGTCGCTTTGCAATTTGATGCAGAAGGAAAAGATATTTTTGCAGAAATAACAAAAGACAATATCGGTAAAATCGTAGCCATATATCTAGACGGGGCACCTATTTCTACTCCTGTGGTAAGAGAGCCAATACTAGATGGACAAGCTGTTATTTCAGGAAACTTTACTCCAAACGAAGCAAAACAGCTCGTCGGTCGTTTGAATTCTGGAGCTTTGCCTGTGCCTATTAGTTTGATCTCTAGTCAAACTATCGGTGCTTCTTTGGGTGCTGATGCTATAAATAGTGGAATAAAAGCAGGGCTTATCGGACTTGCTTTACTCGCTTTGTTTTTAATTCTTTGGTACAGATTGCCGGGGTTGATCGCTGTTTTATCTTTGTTTATTTATATATTGATAGTTTTGACTTTGTTTAAATTAATCCCAGTCACTCTAACTGCTTCAGGTATTGCCGGATTTATTATTTCTTTGGGTATTGCTGTTGATGCTAATGTGCTCATCTTTGAAAGATTAAAAGAAGAAATGAAAGCAGGTAGGGGAATAAAAGACGCTATATCTGCTGCTTTTGATCGTGCTTGGCTTTCCATAAGAGATTCAAATATTGCATCTTTGATAATTTCTGCTGTTTTGTTTTGGTTTGGAACTTCTTTAATACAAGGTTTTGCTTTAACTTTAGGTGTTGGAGTTTTGGTTTCAATGTTTGTAGCATTGTTTGTATTAAAAGCATTCATTTCTTGTTTGGCTAATTTAAAAGAAAATAAGGTCGTTAGATTTTTATTTAGTTCAGGTTTTTCAAAATAATTATGTTTATATTAAATAATAAAAAAATATTTTTAAGTGTTTCGTTGGTTTTGTTTGTTGCTGCTATTGTGGCTATTTTGTTTTTTGGCTTAAAGCCAAGTATTGATTTTAAGGGTGGGGCTATAACAGAAGTTGAATACACCAAAGAGCGTCCTTCTTTGGAATTATTGGAATCAAGTTTATCCTTTTTGGATTTAGGTAATATTTCTATTCAGCCAGCAGGTGATTTGGGTTATTTGGTTAAATCAAAAGATCTCACCGATGCAGAGCATACTGATCTTTTATACACTTTGTCTTTGGGTGGTGTTTTTGAAATGAAAGAAAACAATTTTAACTCTATCGGACCTTCTGTTGGTAAAGAGTTAACTAGAAAAGCAATCTTGTCTATTGTTTTAGTTATTTTGGTTATTATTTGTTTTATAGCTTTTGCTTTTAGAAAAGTTTCAAAACCTGTTTCTTCTTGGAAGTATGGATTTATTGCTATTGTTGCACTTTTGCATGATATAGTGATACCTGTTGGTGTTTTTGCTTTGATCTCACATTTTACTTTTGCTCAAGTTGATACTTTGTTTGTTGTAGCATTGCTCACAATACTCGGACTTTCTCTTTCTGATACTATAGTTATTTTTGATAGAATTAGAGAAAATCTTAAAAATAGACCAGATTCTGATTTTGAAGAAAATGTTGGATTGAGCTTAAAACAATCAATCACAAGATCTTTGAATACTTCTATTACTACTTTGATAGTTTTGTTTGCTTTGTTTATTTTTGGTCCTGATTCTACTAAGTATTTTTCTTTGATGTTGATTTTGGGTATGTTTTTTGGAACTTATTCTTCTATATTTGTCGCTTCTCCTTTACTTGTTTTATTTAAAGAATGGCAAGATAAGCAATAAATTTTATTTCGTGTTACAATAGTATTGTTTATTATTAATTAATTATTTTCATTTTATGAATTTGCCACTTATCTTTTTTATCTTTTTGGTTATTGTTGTTATTACAATGATGGTCACTTATAATGTTATTATTAAAGCTTACAATAGAGTAGACGAAGCTTGGTCTGACGTTGATGTTCAATTAAAACGCAGATACGACCTTATTCCTAATTTGGTTAAAATCGCTCAACATTATGCTGAGCACGAGTTTGAGATTTTTATGGCTGTTAAACAAGCGCACTCTGACGTTGTTGAAGCTGAGATTATGAACGATCCAGAAGGCGTAGTAAAACAAGACAATGTCTTAAAAGACACTTTGAAAAGTTTATTTGCTTTGACCGAAGACTATCCTTCTCTTAGAGCCAATGAAAACTTTTTAGAATTACAAAAAGAATTGGCTGAAACAGAAAATAAAATTCAATCTTCTAGAAGATTTTATAATGCTACAGTTTTGGATTATAATAATAAAATAAAAATGTTTCCAACCAATGCATTTGCTTTGGTCTATGATTACAAAAAAAGACCTTTCTTTGATTTCGGGGAAGAGGTTCGTCAAAATGTGGAAATAAATTTTAACAAATAATATTTGTTTATGAAAAACTTTTTAGATAATACAAAAAATATTTTAATATCTCTTTTTATTATTGTTTTATTTATTGTAGGTATTGTGTTTTATAGTAATTTTTTAAATAAAAATAAAAATCAAACACAAGAAAATTTGCCTAGCCTAGAAGTTCTAGGCAACAAAGATAATCTACTTTCTTTTTCTATTCTCCCAGGTTCTACTATTCCTAGGAATTTGGATTATATTGGAGTTATTGAGGGTGGATATTTTTTTGAAGGAAATATTTTGATAAATATTTTAGATAAAGATAAGAATTTACTCAAAGCAGGATATGCGAATGCTACTTCTGATTGGATGACTTCGGGTCCTGTGGCTTTTCAGGGTGCTTTGGATTTGAGCAATTTACCAAAAGGCTTTATTTATATACAAATTTTGCAAGATGATCCTTCTGGAGGGGAGAGTGGTTTGCCTGTTAAAGAAATTTTCTTTCCTGTTTTTATAGAATAAATGGCTAGTTTATACACACAACAATCTAAAAATGTCACTAAAACTTGGTTATTGATGACTTTGTTTTTTGTGTTTATTATCGGAGTTGGTTTTGTTTTTTCGCAGATTTATCGTAACCCTTCTATTTTGTATTTTTTTGTTTTATTTAGTATTATCATGAATTTTGTTAGTTATTATTATTCTGACAAGATAGCCCTGAAATTAAACAAAGCAAAAGAAATAAAAAAAGAAGACAACAGAGACCTTTGGAACATCGTAGAGAATCTTTGCATAACAGCAGGGCTCCCAATGCCAAAGATTTGTATCATAGACGACCCCGCTCCAAATGCTTTTGCAACGGGTAGAAATAAAAATCACGCAGTGGTGGCTTTTACGACTGGACTAATCGCAATCCTAGAAAAAGACGAACTCGAAGGAGTCGCAGCACATGAGCTCGCACACATAGGCAACAGGGATATATTACTCTCTACTGTCGTCGTAGTCTTGGCGGGTTTTGTTTCTATACTAGCAGATTTCTTTTTGAGGTCTATGATTTTTGGAGGGGGGAGAGATAGGGAGAATTCTGGAGGTGGTCTGCTAATTATCGTCGGAGTTGTGCTTTCTATTTTAGCGCCGATTTTTACAAGCATGATACACTTTGCAATCTCTCGTAAAAGAGAATTTTTAGCAGATGCGACGGGGGCTTTGATAACGAGATATCCCGAAGGTTTAGCAAAAGCTCTGCAAAAGATAGATCAATACGCTCGTCCTATGAAAAATGCAAATGAAGCCACAGCACACCTTTTTATATCAAATCCTTTTAAAGGAGCAAATAAAAAAATATCAAAACTCTTTAGCACGCACCCTCCCGTCGAAGAAAGAATCAATGCACTTTTGGGGAGAAGCTAGAAAAGATGTAGGTGTTGTCTTCGTCTTAAATTTTAGATTTTAAATTGCTTTAGTGGTTGTTTTTGTGTAAGATTTTATATATGGAACAAAACAATAAAAATATAATACAAAAAATTAAACAATATGTTGTTTTGCGTTATGCTAATTTAGCAAGAAATAAAAAATTTATAAAAATACTAAAGTTTTTAGGTATAAGTATTTCTATTGTTTTAGGTGTTATTTTTTGGTATTTGTCTATTCCTTGTTTGATTATCTGGTATTTGTATAAAAAAGATAAAAATCTTTCTGAGAAAAACAAACAAAATATCTCAATTGTTGTTGCGATTATTTTTTTTGTCGTGATTCTTTTTTTACCAGACAAAAAACCATCATTAATTATATTTGAGCCTGTTTCTGGTATTTCTGTTGATTCAGAAAAAATATTAATAAAAGGCAAAGTGTCTCCAAGAGAGTCAGAGCTTTTTGTAAATGGAAATTTAGTTAATAAAAAAAGAAAAAAATTTCAATATTACGTTGAGTTAAAAGATGAAAAAAATTCTATCTTTTTAGAAGCAGTAAATGGAGATAGAAAAACATCACAAATTATTTCAGTTTCAAGAATTTTCACAGAAGAACAATTACTTCAAAGAGAAAAAGAAAAGGAATATTTGAAAAACAAAAAAGAAGAAGAAATTAAGCAAAGAATTCAAAAAGAGATTGATTCAATAAAATCGTTTGACGGTAGTGTTTTTCGTGGAAGTAATTCTGCTCACATGTTAGAATTAGCAATTTTTAGTTCTTATGCATCAATCATAGGTCAATACAAAAATTATCCAAATGATTCAATCAAGAAACTTGTTTCTGAATTAGAAAAAAAAGTTTCCCAGCTTCAAGTTAATGAATTTCCAAAACTTAGAAAAGATTATGTTGATATAATCCGTAAGGCTGTGTGGGAGCATAATATTGATGTTTCTTATGGCGGTTCTTTAAATAAAAATATTACTTTCACAGCTTCAATGTTTGCAAGTAATGCTAATATTAAAGAAGTCCATGTTGATTACTTAGAAGCTTTTTCTTTGCTTAGATTTACTCGTGCAAACTATAAATGGTATAAATATGATGATGAATATACCTATTTTACCATTGAAAGCGAGCCTGATAGTAAGGTTTTTGTTGTAAAATAAATATCGATATCTAGCTTTTTTATTTACCCTTTTTTTGCTATACTCTTATTATGCAAATCAAAGACGTTGAGAATTTGGCTGAATTGGCAAAAATTGAATTAAGTGAAAAGGAGAAGGAGACTTTATTACAAGACGTCTCTGGTATTTTGGACTACGTTAAACAAATACAAGATGTAGAAGTTTCTGATGAAGAGGCAGAGCATTTCTCTAAAAACTCTTGGAGAGAGGATGAAATAAAAAAAGAAGATTTTGATTTGAGTATAATCAAAGAACAATACAACAATGAAAATGATTTCGTAAAAGTAAAAAAAGTTTTATAATATGGATATAAAAAATTTAACAATACAAAAAGCAAGCGAGATGCTAAAAAAAGGAGAGACTACTTCTGTTGATTTAGTAAATGCTTGTTTAAAAAATATAGAAGATAAAAATAAAGAATTAAATATTTTCTTGGAAGTTTTTGCTGATGCTTTGGAGCAAGCCAAAAAAGCAGATGAGATAATAAAAGAAGGTAAGGGTGGGCCTTTGACGGGAATTCCGATAAGTATCAAAGACAATATTTTAATAAAAGGCAGAAAGGCAAGCGTCGGTTCTAAGATGTTGGAAAATTACACTGCACCGTATGATGCTTTTGTAATAAAAAAACTCAAAGAAGCAGGGGTTGTATTTATCGGTAGGGTAAATATGGATGAATTCGCTATGGGTTCTTCGACTGAGAATTCTTTTTATGGACCAGTTAGGAATCCGCTAGATCCTACTCGTGTACCCGGAGGTTCTTCGGGAGGTTCTTCGGCTTCTGTTTCTGCGGGTATGTGTTTGGCTTCTTTGGGTACAGATACAGGGGGCTCTATCCGTCAACCAGCTTCTTTTTGTGGACTTGTGGGTATGAAGCCTACTTATGGAGTAGTTTCTCGTAGTGGAGCTATGGCTATGTCTTCGTCTTTGGATCAAATAGGTCCGATAACTAAAAATACAGAAGATGCAAAAATTATTTTTGAAGTTATTTCAGGAAAAGATGAGCTCGATGCGACGAGTATTGATTTAAATAAAATAGAAAACAAAAAAACAAATACCAAAAAAATAGGTGTACCTCGGGGTTGGTTTTTGGAGGGTGTCGATAAGGATGTTTTAGAAAATTTTGAACAATCTTTAGAAAAATTAAAAAACAAAGGTTATGAGATCGTAGATATTGATTTACCTTTTTCAAAATACTCTCTGGCTGTGTATTATATCCTTATGCCAGCAGAAGTTTCTACAAATCTATCTCGCCTTGATGGATTGCGTTATGGTCTAAAAGTAGAAGGGGAGAGTGTTTCAGATGTTTATAAAAAAACAAAATCTTTAGGTTTTGGTCCCGAGACAAGAAGGAGGATTATTTTAGGAACTTATGTTTTATCACACGGGTATTATGACGCTTATTATAACAAGGCTTGGAAAGTAAGGCATGCAATAGAGAAAGAATTTAAAAATATTTTTGAAAAAGTGGATTTTGTAGCTACTCCGACTACTCCGTCTGTGGCTTTTAAATTTGGTGAGAAAAAAGATCCCTTGCAAATGTATCTATCAGATATCTTTACTGTACCTTCCAATATCTCAGGCATACCGAGTATCTCAATACCTTCTGGTTTCTCTAACGAAGGTTTACCTTTTGGTTTTCAGCTTATGGCTCATTGGTTTTTAGATTATCAGCTTTTTGAAATAGGAAAAATATTTGAAGAATAATTTATGAATTTCATAAAAAAAATCTCTACATTTTGGAAAAACTTAGGCCCTGGTATAACTACAGGTGCTGCAGATGATGATCCTTCAGGTATTGCAACTTACTCTCAAACAGGGGCTCAATACGGTTTCAATTTTCTTTGGCTCGCACCTATTACTTTTCCTCTTATGGCTATCGTGCAAGAGATGTGCGCTCGTATTGGTTTGGTTACGGGTATGGGACTCGCAGGTAATATAAAAAAACACCATTCCAAGACAGCTATATATATCTGCGCTTTTCTTTTATTATTTGCAAATGTTTTCAATATAGGAGCTGACTTGGGAGCTATGTCAGAAGCTACACGCTTGATTTTCCCTAAAATAAATTTTGGTCTTTTGGTTATTGTTTTTGCTATTATTTCTTTGGCTTTGCAAATATTTATTTCATATAAGAATTATTCTAAATATTTAAAATACCTAACCTTTTCTCTATTTGCTTATATTATTGTTGTGTTTTTTGTTGATGTTAATTGGTGGAATGTTTTACAAAGTTTAGTTTGGCCAAAAATAGTATTTAACAGAGAAAGTATTTTTATTATCTGTGCTATTTTAGGTACAACTATTTCACCGTATTTATTTTTCTGGCAAACCTCTCAAGAAGTAGAAGAATATGATCTCTCCCCGAGAGAATTAGTCCAAGCAAAAGGGGACTTGGCTTTAAAATATGAAATTAAAACTATGCGTACTGACGTCTGGTCAGGGATGTTTTTTTCTAATATTGTAATGTTTTTTATAATAGTTACTTGTGCTGTTACTTTATTTGATAATGGAGTTTTTCATATAAATACTGCCGCTGAAGCAGCTTCGGCGTTGCGTCCTTTTGCTGGTAATTTAACTTATATTTTATTTACTTTGGGTATTATCGGTACAGGTTTCTTGGCAATACCGGTGCTTGCTGGTTCTGTGTCTTATGCTTTTTCAGAAGCTTTTGACTGGAAAACTGGGCTTAATAAAAACTGGCGTGAAGCTTTGTCTTTTTATCTAGTTATTATTGCGGCTGTTGTTTTGGGTATTTTGCTTAATTTTGTGGGATTAGACCCAATAAAAGCACTTATTTATTCTTCTGTTTTTAATGGACTTGTTTCTCCTGTAATAATTTATTTTATCTTGAGACTTAGTGGTAGTGAGAGAGTGATGGGAGAATTTCGTAGTAAATATTCTTATAGTATTATCGGTTGGATTGTTTTTGGGCTTATGACTTTGGTTGGATTGTTTACTTTATACGTTTTATTTACATGAGTAATTTTTTAGAAAATTTTAGTTTGGAAAAATTCAATACTTTTGGAGTGGAAAGTATGGCTTCTTTTGCTTGCCTTTTGGTGGAAGAAGAAAAGATACAAGATATTTTTAAAAATGAAGTTTTTGTTAAAAATAAAAAACTATTTTTAGGAGAGGGGAGCAATATTTTACTAACAGGGGATTTTGATGGTTTTGTTTTGATTAATCTACTTAAAGGTAAAGAGATCATAAAAGAAGATGAAGAAAATATTTTTCTAAAAGTTATGTCCGGAGAGAATTGGCATGATTTGGTTATGTATACAGTAGAAGAGGGTTGGTGTGGTTTAGAGAACCTCGCTCTTATTCCGGGCACCGTCGGAGCGTCGCCTGTGCAAAATATCGGAGCGTATGGAGTCGAAGTGAAAGATACAATAGAAGAAGTCGAAGCCTATGAAATAGAAACAGGTTTAAAAAAAGTTTTTAAAAATAAAGATTGTAATTTCGGTTACAGAGAAAGTATTTTCAAGCAAGAATTAAAAAATAAGTATTTTATCTCAAGTGTTATTTTTAAATTAAAGAAAAAAAGTGATTTGAATTTATCTTATAAAGGCATAAGTGAGTTTTTTGATAAAAATAATATCATTCCAAAAAGTCCAAAAGACGTGGCTTTGGCTGTTATAGAAATACGTCAAGAAAAACTACCAGATCCAAAAGTATTAGGGAATTCGGGTTCATTTTTTAAAAATGTTTTTGTAAATGAAGAAATTTTTGAGAATTTGAAAAAAGAGTATCCAGAAGTTCCCTTTTTTAAAGAAGAAGATAATATAAAAATACCGACTGCTTGGCTGATAGATAAAGCAGGATTAAAAGGGTATCGTACGGGGAATGTGGGTATTTATGAAAAACAAGCACTAGTTATCGTGAATTATGGAGGAGCGACAGGCAAAGAGATAAAAGACTTTTCTGATTTTATTATAAAGACTGTTTTCGACAAATTTAATATAAAAATACAGCAAGAAGTGAATTTTATCTAATTGTGATATAATAGACTTATTAGCAGTTAATAATTAAATTATGAAGAATAATATACTTTTGTCTTTTTTAATAGTCGCACTTGTTTTAGTGGCTTTGTTTTTTGTTACAAAAAATATTAAAAATAATCAAAATACTTTAGAGAAAAATATGGATACACAAAATATAAATGAAAATGAATTAGTAGCACAAGCAGGGGATATTGTTTCTATGAACTACACAGGTAGCCTGACTGACGGAAAAGTTTTTGACTCAAACGTTTTGCCTGAATTTAATCACGTAGAACCTTTTCAATTTATCTTAGGTGCAGGTCAAGTTATTACAGGTTGGGATAAAAATATTGTAGGTATGAAAATAGGTGAAAAGAAAACTCTCGAAATATCACCAGAAGATGCGTATGGGGCAAATGGAATCCCTGGAGTAATACCACCAAATGCTGTTTTGATTTTTGAAGTAGAATTATTGGATATTATTAGAAATTAATTTAAAAATATATGGAAATAAAAGAAGAATATAAAAATAATCTATACTATGCTGTCTTGGTACTTTTGATAGTTTTAGCTTTAAATTTTGGTGCAAAGTTTTTGGGAGAAATTAAAAACTTAAACAAAGGAAGTGTTTCTCAAGATAAAACTCTTGTAGTAGTTGGTTTTGGGGAAGTTTCTGCTGTGCCAGATATCGCTACGATAACTTTTACTATAAAAAAAGAAGCTAAAAATGTAGTAGATGCTCAGAGTGGTGTTGCTGAAGTCAAGCAAAAAGTTTTAGAAGTTTTAAAAAATAATAAAATTGAAGAAAAAGATGTTAAAACAAATAGTACATCTTTTAATCCCAAATACGAATTCCAATATGGAGAAACTGTTTGTGGAGCTATGACTTGTAGACCTCAACCAGGCAAGTCTGTTGTTGTGGGTTACGAAGCATATGAGAATCTAACTGTGAAAATCAGAAATATTGATTCTTCTGGAAAAGTTATACAAGAGTTGGGTTCTGTTGGAGTGAGTGATCTTTATGGTCCAAATTTTGATATTGACAACAAAGACTCTTTGAAAGAAGAAGCGAGACGCGAAGCGATAAATGATGCAAAAGCAAAAGCAGAAGTATTGGCAAAAGACCTCGGTGTGCGTTTGGGCAAGGTTGTGTCTTATAGCGAAGGAGGGGATTATATGCCTCAACCTATAATGTACGCAAAAGATGCTTTGACATCTGCTCCGAGTGCAAATATGGAGCTTTCTCAAGGAGAAAATACAATATCTTCAAATGTTAGTATTGTTTATGAGATAAAATAAGTAGAATAATTAAAAAACAAGCTCTGAAAAAGAGCTTGTTTTTTAATTTGACTATTTTGTAAAAAAAGAGTAATATATACAAGTAAGCCCTTTGGGGGCTTTTTTAAAAGAATATGTCAAAAATAACTAATTTTTTAAGAGAAATAAAAAGCGAATTTAACCACGTAAACTGGCCGACTAAAAATCAGGCTATTTTGTATACAACTTTTGTTGTTGTTATTTCTG
>CAYLLX010000001.1:0-229 GCA_964384975.1 uncultured Candidatus Saccharibacteria bacterium | reverse complement strand
AAGAGGTTTAAGTTCAATAATTTTTTAAAAAATGTCAAAACAAGAAACACAAGGTGTTAGAAATTGGTACGCAATACATACTTATGCAGGGTATGAGAATGCTGTTTTACGTAATTTAAAACAACGTATTGATTCTTTGGGTATGCATGACAAGATTTTTAATGTAATAGTTCCTACTGAGAAAAAAATAAAAATCAAAGCTGGTAAAAGAGCAGAAGTAGAAGACAAG